>CAZIOF010000202.1:0-8039 GCA_964540745.1 uncultured Candidatus Marinamargulisbacteria bacterium | reverse complement strand
TAAGATCGAGAAGGGTTTGCAAGGAGTTAGTAGCAGAAAAAATAACGTTTCCACCATCACCGCCATTGCCCCCGTCTGGGCCGCCTTTATCGACATATTTTTCACGTCTAAAACTTGCAGCACCAGGGCCACCTTTTCCCGCTTCCACGGTAATTGAAACTTTATCAACAAACTTCATAGAAGATACCTATATAATGAAAAAGAAGCCTTACTATAAGACTTCTTTTTTGAAAATAAATGAAAATAAAAACCTGTAATTAAGCAGCTATAACTGAGACAGCTTTTCTTTTCTTGTGGGTATACTCAAACGATACGGTCCCGTCTACTTTCGAAAAGATAGTAAAATCCTTTCCTATACCTACATTAACGCCAGGATGAAACTGAGTGCCTCTTTGTCTAACGATAATATTCCCAGCCCTTACAACTTGGCCACCATATTTTTTAACACCCAAATACTTGGGATTACTATCACGACCGTTCTTTGTACTACCTTTACCTTTTTTATGTGCCATGATAACTCCTTAACTTATGAATCACTTTTCTTTGATTCAGACTTTTGGTTTGAAACTGTCTCTGTCTTTGTTTCTGAAATAACTTTTTTCTTTGTTTCTGGAACAGACTTTGCCTTTGTTGTTGGAACAGACGTTGCCTTTGTTTCTGAAACGGCCTTTTTACCTGGTTTACCAGTGGTAATTTTAACAATCTTAACCTTCGTCAAATTTTGTCTATGACCATATGTACGTTGATAGCCAGTCTTTTTCTTGAATTTAAAAACGATTTCCTTTTTTGCTCGATAGTCTTCTACAACTTCACCAACAACAACGGCCGCTTCTAAATAAGGCTTTCCTAATTGAGTTGACTTTTCGTCAGACGTTAACAATACGTTTTGAAATTGTATGGTCTTATCTGTATTTTCTAAACGCTCAATATTAATGATATCGCCTTCTTTAACAACGAACTGCTTAGAGCCTGTCTCTAAAACTGCTAGCATAATTCACCTCCACAATGTAAGCACTTTAATATCCCTGATGTGTAGATATTTAAAAAGTTTAAACTAACTAAAGTTACATGTACGCCTTAGCATTACATTGGTAACTTGAACAAGTTATTTTTTCTTAGATAAGGGTATTTGTCAATGATTTATTCTTCACAGATAAGAGATAACCTCGATTATGGTCGATATCGGCGATACTTGATAAGGATATAATTTCTTGAAATATAGTGGGTCTAAAATAATTATAACAGTTTAATATATTAACTAAATTCTAACTTGGAGTTAATAATACATTACAGATATGGCTTTCTTATATTTTGTAAATTGGTTTGTTTATGGCATATATGTTTCATTGAATTACAAAATTAGTACTTTTAAATTAGTACATGTATAGAATGTTGCTAAATATTCAATAATAGTTAATATGTATAGTTAGTGTAAAAATCCCATTGTTGACACAAAATGTTTATGTGTGATAAGTTTTCTCTGCCCTTTCGTTTGTTCTAAATTTGCATAGATTAAAATACAAATAATTTAATTGAATTTAGAGCGGTCAGAAAGGTAGGAATCAAAAACAAAATTGATTCTAGAACAAATGAAGTAAATAGATTAAACTATTAGCTCGTGTGACTAAAGCAATTTAGGCTCGTAGCTCCAATTGGTAGAGCATCGGTCTCCAAAACCGAGTGTTGTCGGTTCGAATCCGACCGGGCCTGCCATTAGTCTATTTAGAGATTTATTATAATCGGCGAGTTGAATAATTTATGAAAAAAGTAGCTATAAAAGGTAATAAACAAATCAAGTCTAATGGAGAAAAGAAAACTATTAGGCCTATTCAACGCCAAAAGGTTAGTTTTAGTAAATTTGTTGAAGATACTAAGGTAGAATATAGTAAAATAACCTGGGCAGATCGAGATACCGTTATTAGGGCGACAGCCATTATAATTTTTATTGTCATTTTTACAACATTATTTATTGGTACAGCAGATATTTCGTTTACAAAAGGATTTTTTTGGCTGAAGTCGTTGTAATTCTTTAATGTTATAGTTTTAGGGAGACATTGAGCAATGAGTAAAAAACAGGAAATTGATACAGTTAGTAATCCATCAGGTAAAACTGATGCTCTAGTTAATTCGGGAACTGAAGACGAAAATACTGAGGTAAGTGAAGAAGTACAGGCTAATGTTAACCCTTCTGAGACAAAACCAGTAACTGATAGTAATTCGCCTGATTTATTAAACTCAGAAACAGACCCCCATGTTGAACAAGAAACTGATTCTGACGGCCTAGAAGAGAAAACTCAATCCGAGCTTCAAGGTTCCGATGATTCGCTTTTAGAATTAGATGATGGCCGGGAATGGTATATCCTTCAATGCTACACGCAACAAGAGCATAAGGTGAAGGAAAAAGTTGAGCAACTGATTACCGACAATCTACTTGAGAGTAAGGTCTTTAGAATCCTAGTTCCAGAAGAAGAGACCATTGAAATAAAAAATAATAAGCGAATCGAACGCACAAGTAAAATCTTTCCAGGTTATGTTTTTGTTCAGATGGTTCTTGATGAGCGTGTTTCTTACGAAATAAGAAATATTACAGGAGTAGCGCGATTTATTGGCACAAAAAATCAACCAACGCCCGTGCGAGAGGAAGAGATATTACGAGTTTTACGTAAAGTTGGGGATAAAACTAAAAAGATAGATGTTGATTTTGAGATGGGAGAAGAAATCAAGGTTATTTCAGGACCTTTTAGAGGTTACGCGGGACCAATTTCCGAAATTAATGATGTTCGAGGTAAGTTAAAAGCATTAATCTCTATTTTTGGTCGAGAGACACCAGTTGAGCTCGAGTTTGATCAAGTCGAGAAAGCTATAAAATAAATGTAGGTAGGGTTAAACATGGCAAAACAAAATAAAAAACCAGTTGAAGCGGTCATTAAATTACAAATTCCTGCAGGAAAGGCAACCCCTGCACCGCCAATAGGTCCGGCACTTGGTCAGCACGGTGTGAATATAATGGACTTTTGTAAGGCATATAACGAAAAAACTAGAGATAAAGGGAATACTGTTATTCCTGTTGAGATTTCAGTCTATAAAGATCGAACATTCACATTTATTCTAAAAACACCTCCAGCTGCAGTATTGATACTTCAGACGTTAGGCATTAAAAAAGCCTCAGGAACACCTAATACTAAAATTGTTGGGAAATTGAAGCGGTCACAACTCGAAGCGATTGCTAAACAAAAAATGGAAGATTTGAATTGTTCAACAATAGAGTCAGCAGTTAAAATTATCGCTGGATCAGCCAGAAGTATGGGTGTGAGGGTTGAATTATGAAGTCAATGAGTAAAAGACAAAAAGAAAATCAGAGTCAATTTGAAGGTGATAAGTTGTATACACCGCATGATGCCTTTGAGTCTATTAAAAGGTTAACTTCTTGCAAGTTTGATGAGACAGTGGAGGTACATTTTAATTTAGGTATTGATCCTAGACATGCGGATCAACAACTCAGAGGCACGTTAAGCCTTCCACATGGTAATGGTAAAACAATTCGGTTAGCTGTTATAACTAGCGAGGATAAAATTAAAGAAGCTAAAGATGCTGGTGCTGATATAGTTGGTTGTGAAGACCTTATTGAAAAAATTCAAAAGGGTTGGCTAGAGTTTGATTTATTAATTGCGACTCCTGACGTAATGAGTAAAGTTGGGAAGCTAGGAAGAATTCTTGGAGCAAAGGGCTTGATGCCTAATCCTAAAAGTGGTACTGTTACCAGTCAGTTAACTAAATCGATTAATGAATTTAAGTCAGGTAAAGTAGAGTATCGAAATGACAAAGGTGGATTAGTTCACCTTGGAATAGGCAAATTCTCTTTTACCAAGGAAGCCTTGGTTGAAAACTTCATTAGTATATATGAAGTGATATGTAAAGATAAACCAAATAAATCCAAAGGCATTTATTTAAAATCAATTTCTGTTTCTACAACTATGGGGCCCGGTTTCAACATTGAAACGCAACGAGCAAAGTGGAAGGAAGATTAATGGCTGTAATTAGTAAAGACAAGAAGAAGCAGATAGTAGAAGAGTTAGCCAGCGAGTTTAAGGAGTCACGATTAAATATTGTTTCTGACTTAAGAGGATTAACTGTTCCTGAGATAGATGAATTAAGAAAAAAAGTTAGACAAACAAGTGGTGTTGTCAAAGTTGTAAAAAACACAATGGCACGATTAGCCTTAAATAAAAACAAGCTTGAATATTCTAATGATATGTTTTCTGGTCCTACTGCTTTAATATATACTAAAAGCGAACCAGTTAACCTTTCTAAAGTTATTATTGAGTATAGTGAGGACCATGATAATTTTGATATTAAGGGAGGCATTTTAAATAACGAAATCATAGACGAGAAGATAATTAATGCATTAGCTAAATTACCAAGTAGGGATGAACTTATTGCCAAGACAGTTGGTTCAATAAAGTCACCATTGAATAATTTAGTCTATGTATTAGGTAATCCAATTAAGAAACTTGTTTATGTTTTAAACTCAATCCAACAAAATAAATCAGGAGGTGAAGGGTAATGACGGAAGCTACGGAAACAAAGGTTAAGGAAACTTCGCTTTCAGATAACTCTCAAAAGATAATTGAAGGTATCGAAAAGATGTCAGTACTAGAGTTAAATGAACTAGTTAAAGCTTTAGAAGATAAATTTGGAGTTATCGCTGCGGCCCCAGTTGCAATTGCAGGTGCAGCAGCTGGAACAGATGCAGCCGCTGCAAACGATGATGCTAGTAGTACAGTTAGTGTTGTGTTAACCGATTGCGGAGATAAGAAGATTCAAGTTCTTAAAGCTGTACGTGAAGTTACAGGGCTTGGTCTTAAAGAGGCTAAACAATTAGTTGATTCTGTTCCTAAGGAAGTTAAAGAAGATATTGAAAAAGATGAAGCCGAAAAGATAAAGAAGACCTTAGAAGAACAAGGTGCAAAAGTAGAGATTAAATAGAGAATAATAAATCTTATAAAACCTGAGGTAACCAAAGCTGTTGCCTCAGGTTTAGTTATTTAAAAGAGGTGTAAATGTGGCATCCTTAAGACAGCGGGATAATAGAGTTCCTTTGTATGATGAACCGATTGAAACAATACTTGAAGTTCCCAAACTGACAGATATTCAAATAAATTCATTTAATCGTTTTTTAAAGCAAGGAATCAAAGAAGAATTAAAACGGATTTCTCCTATAGTAGCATATGGAGGTAAGTTTGAGCTTGAATTTCTTGAAGACTATCACTTTGATACTGAGTCAGCTTCATTTGAGGAATGTAAGCATCAGGAAGTAACCTATTCTGCTGCACTTCGTGTACCAGTTAGATTAATTAATCGCGAGACAGGTGAAATTACCGAACAAGAAGTATTCATGAGTGATATCCCAATGATGTCAAATATGGGCACATTTTTAATCAATGGTTCTGAACGTATAGTTGTTAGTCAATTTGTACGTTCTCCCGGAGTATATTTTAGGGAGCGTCCGTCACTTAATCATCAGAAAATGATTCATGTTGCTACGATTATTCCAAACCGGGGATCTTGGTTGGAATTTGAAAACGATAATCATAACAATTTGTTGCTTAATGTTAATAAATTAAAAAAAGTTCCTGTTACCCTCTTTTTAGGTGCTTTAGGTTATAATAAAGATGAGATTACCAAAAAGCTTAAGTATGCTGATATGTTGGAAAAGACTTATGAAAAGCATCCTATAGAATCAACAAAAGCATGTTTGATAGACTTTTATAAAAAACTAAGGCCTGGTGATCCGGTAACTATAGAGGGCGCTAAATCACTTTTAAAAAATCTGTTCTTTGAACCATCCAAATATGACTTGAGTCGTGTTGGTCGTTATCGGTTAAATAAACGATTAGAGGTCAATGTTGATTTGGATACTACTGTCATTACAGATGAAGATATTTTTAGAGTTTTGGACTATACACTTGGGCTTATCAAAGGAGATGGCTTTTTAGATGATATCGATCATCTTGGAAATCGACGTGTGAATAGTGTTGGTGAACAGCTTCAAAAACAATTTAGAATAGGATTAGCTCGCCTTGAAAGACTCATTCGTGAACAAATGGCGGTTAAAAGCAATGAGAAAATCGTTCCGCAACAGCTTATTAATATTCGGCCCTTAGTCGCGGTAATGCGTGAATTCTTTGGGAGTTCTCAATTATCGCAGTTTATGGATCAAACCAATCCTTTAGCAGAAATTGCACATAAACGACGAGTTAGTGCACTAGGACCAGGAGGGTTAACTAAGGAACGAGCAGGTTTTCAAGTAAGGGATATTCATCCTTCTCATTACGGACGTATTTGTCCAATTGAAACACCTGAGGGTCCCAACGCTGGTTTGATAGGGCCTTTGGCTACCTATGGACGCGTTAATGAATTTGGTTTTATCGAGACACCCTACCGGAAAGTTAAAAATGGTAAGATTTCCTCAGATGTTGAACATGTCACAGCAGACCAAGAGGATAAGTTTCCTATTGCTGCGTGGGATTCACCATCAAAAAATAATGTTCTTGTTGGGCCTAATGTTGCAGGTCGTTTAAAGCGTCAATTTAGTTTGTTTTCTAGTAAGGATATAAATTATATTGGATTGTCGCCTCGGCAATTTTTAGGTGTTTCTTGTTCATTGATACCATTTCTGGAACATGATGATGCGAATAGGGCTTTAATGGGCGCGAATATGCAACGTCAAGCTGTACCACTTGTTTATACTGAACAGGCTTATGTAGGTACTGGAATGGAGAAAGTTGTTGCAAGAGATTCCTCATCCATTTTAGCGGCCACAAAAGCTGGAGTTGTTAAACGAGTGACCAGTGAAGAAATAATACTTAAATTAAATAATGGTGAAGATGAATGTTATCTTCTTACAAAGTATCAGAGGTCCAATCAGAATACGTGTCGTAACCATCGACCTAATGTTGAAGTTGGTCAAAAAATTAAAGTCGGTGATATTTTAGCTGTTGGTGCCTCAGTAAATAATGATGAATTATCCCTTGGCCGGAACATATGCATCGCTTTTCTTCCGTGGGAAGGATACAACTTTGAAGATGCCATAATTATATCTGAAAAATTAGTTAAAAAGGATGTTTTTACATCAGCGCATGTCTATAAATATGAAGTCGATATTCGAACAAATAAATTGGGACCAGAAGAAATTACTCGAGAAGTTCCAAATGTTTCTGAAGATTCTCTTCGTAATCTTGATGAAAACGGGATTATACGAATCGGATCTCGTGTTAAAGCAAGTGATATTTTAGTTGGTAAAGTTACTCCAAAGGGTGAAACTGAGCCACCAGCCGAGGAAAAGCTTCTAAGAGCTATTTTTGGTGATAAAGCTAGAGATATGAGAGATACATCTCTGAGGGTTTCTTCAGGGGAGTGGGGGAAGGTTATCGGTGTTCGTGTTTTCTCTCGTGAAAACAAAGACAATTTGCCACCAGGTGTCAATATGATTGTTCGTGTTTATATAGCACAGTTCCGTAAAGTCTCCATCGGAGATAAGATGGCTGGACGCCATGGTAATAAAGGTGTTATTTCCACTATATTGCCAGAAGAAGATATGCCATTTTTACCTAATGGAGATCCTGTGGAGATCCTCTTGAATCCCTTAGGTGTTCCTTCACGAATGAATGTAGGTCAGCTTTTTGAAACAATGTTGGGTTTAGGCGCCCATGTTTTAGGAAAGAAATACGAAGTTCAACTCTTTGATGAAATATTGGGTGAGCAAACATCTGATATAAAGGTTAAAGAAAAGTTAAATGAAGCAGCAAAAGTTCCCGGGTATGAATGGGTTTCTGACACTGGAAAGGTTGAATTAAGAGATGGGCGTACTGGACTACCTTTTGAAAGGCCTGTATGTGTTGGATATATGTATTGGACAACATGATATACCTGTTGGGTATACATGTTGGGCACATATGTTGGAGTACCTATATATGTGTTGGGTATATATATTGGACAACATATTATACATGTTGGGTATACATGTTGGGTACATTCAT
>CAZIOF010000201.1:0-4098 GCA_964540745.1 uncultured Candidatus Marinamargulisbacteria bacterium | reverse complement strand
TGTTTGTCGACTCTTATATGTTTTCTTTTTGCCAACAGGTTTCTTAATACGTAAATCGTTCGCTGATAACACCCTAGCGCTACGTTTCTTTTTTTTTGTTGATTTGATATCGATGGGTGTTACAGATTTCGATCTTTTCTCTAACACCTTTGGTTTTATCTCCTCTTTAGCATGTATTTCCTTCTCAAAGTTTTTGCGTGCTTTCATAGGTATTTCCGTCGCCAAAATAAATGGTTGTGTCGTCTTATTAGACCTCTTTTTTTTAGGTAGAATAATATTTTTTTCTTCAGCATTCTGTTTTATATCCGAGTCCAACTTTCTAGAATGTTGTCTTTTTTTAAAACGATTTTTCTCGATACGCTGTTCCCTCTTTAGAGCCCTAGTCGCACGCAACTGTTCAGTCTGTTTGGCTATGGTCACCATCACTCTTTCCGATTTACTAAAAGGGTTAAACACCCAATCACGATGTCCGTCTTCAACCACAGCCATTAACCGACTATCATTAATCACGACTTGCTCCTCTAAAGCCCTCGCCTGCACGTAACATGTTAAAGTTACACACACCACACATATATAGGCCATATACACTATCCTTTTGATCATATGTATTCCTCGACTTAAAGGCTATAACTCATTCTGATAAACAATAATTTATCATTCAGTTACCCAATCTTAAGCTTTAACAATATGTCACCTGATGATAAAATAAGTTCACAGATACCCAGTTTATTAAACATCGATATTTTTTGTTACATCTCGAAATGAGCTGTAATAAATCAGAAAACACCATAGAAGTTAAATGTTTATGGGTCTATTCTTTTGGGAAACACCCCAAAGAGAGATAAACAAAAAGGTGGGAGCCCATGCAAAAAGGTTTAGATACAAAATTATTGGTCACTAATATTTCTGCAGCATTGGTCACATCATTACTCGTATTATGCGGTAGTGTCTGTGCTGCCACATTTATTTTCTCAGGAAAATTATCGATTTTTCTTCCCGCTGGAATAGGTATAGCGCTAATTAGCTCTATTATCGTAAATGGAATAATATCTTCAAAAGGATCTTTTCCAGCAACTATAGCGGGCGCTGCTATAGTCCCTGCCGCCATTATGGGTGTTATGGCTCAAGCTATTTATACTGAAATTGAACGGCAATCAACCGAAGTCCTTGATGTAGTTACCGTTGCCTTACCCACTATTCTTTTTTCCATCACCCTCGTCAGTATCGTCACTAGTGTTATCTTATTAATGATGGGTTGGTTCAAGCTAGGAAAGCTCATTCGTTTCATCCCCTATCCTGTTATGGGTGGATTTTTAGCTGGTGTAGGTTGGCTTCTTGTGGAAGGGTCGATCAATGTTATGAGGCGTGTAGCACTACCACTAGGAAATCAGTGGAATTACTTCTTCAATGTGCCCACCCTTACTCATGTTTTACCGGGTGTGGCCTTGGCCATTCTTATCCTCGTCATGCAACGAAAAACAAAACATTATCTGGTCTTCCCTACACTCATATTAAGCGGTATTGCACTCTTTTATATCATTCTTATGGCAACTGGAACCAGTGTTTCCGAAGCGCGTGAAGCGGGTTGGTTAATGGAGTCCTTCAGCACAAAAGATGTGTGGGGATCCTATAACGTTTTTCACGTGTTTAGCAATGTTGATTGGCGCATTATACCCACACAACTCAGTAATTTATTTATTATTATGGCCGTATCCATTATTTCCCTTCTTTTAAGTGCCACGGGCATTGAAGCTTCCCTAAATAATGAACTTGATCTGGATAAAGAGCTTCGTGTCTCTGGCGGAGCAAATCTATTATCAGGGTTACTGGGTGGTGTTATAAGCTACCATTTTATACTCTACACAAAAGCTAATTATGAAGCAGGATCACGCTCCCGCCTAACTGGGCTCTTAACCACTTTAATTTTATCACTTGTAGCACTCTTTGCGGCAGCAGCTGTGGTGACCATGATCCCTAAACCCGTACTGGGTGCTTTGTTGCTTTATTTTGGCTTTGGCCTTCTCTACGACTGGGTCATTAGTTCTTGGAGCCGGTTTACAACAATCGATTACACACTCACCGTCACTATTTTAATCGCCATTGCTTCCTTTGGATTCCTACCTGGCGTTGTCTTAGGAATTGCATTGTCAGTTATCGTATTTGTCTATCAATATAGTAAGGTAAAAGTAATTAAACATACCTTATCTGGCGCTGATCGAAAAAGTAATGTAGAACGTAATTTTACACAAAAGACATTTCTTGGAAAAGAAGGTAGCAAGATTACCATCATCTCATTACAAAGTTATATTTTCTTCGGTACGGCACACTCTCTTTACGGCCTTATTAAGGATATGTTAGAGAAAGGGACTAAACAAAAACCTGATTATCTGATCTTTGATTTTAGGTTCGTTAATGGGCTGGATTCTTCGGCTGGTCATAGCTTTATTAAAATTAAAAATATTCTTTATGAACACCAATGTGAACTTATATTTTCAGCGCTACAAAGGGACGTAAAAAATCAACTTGAAACCATTGGATGTATCGAACGTGTAGATGATCGGTGTCAACTCTTCAACGACCTTGATCACGCGATTGAATGGTGTGAAAATCGATTATTAGAATCCTCAGAAATAATGGTTAAAGAACAAACCCCAATCACACGTATTTTGCAGGATTGGTTTAATAATGAAGATACAGCACAATCGTTTTTAAAATATTTGGAGCAAAAGAAAATCCCTATCGGTCATTACCTCTTTCGTCAGGGTGATGATGCCGACGCCATCTATATTTTAGAATATGGCGAAGCCTCCATCTATCTTGAGTTAGGCAATGATAAAAAGAAACGATTAGTCAAGGTTTTAGAAGGTGCGATGATCGGTGAAATGGGGGTATTAAGAGGTGCGGTTCGTTCGGCATCTTTTATAACTGATCGTGCAAGCACCTTTTATTATCTAACTAAAGAAAGTTTAGAACGTATGGAAAAAGAAGAGGCTAAATTAGCTGTTCAGTTTCACCGATTCGTAGCGTGTGTTCTTTCTGATAGATTGGCACATTCAAACAAGATCATTTCTGAATTGTAATATCCCAACCAATACCCCCAACTGTATTGGACGATGTATATGAAACAAAAGAAATCAAAAAAAGAGTCATTCAAAGTAACCTTCTGGGGTGTTCGGGGCAGTATCCCAACACCAGGAAAAGAAACACACATATACGGGGGAAACACCAGTTGTATCGAAGTAACTATCAATGATACGCGTTTTATTCTAGATGCTGGTTCGGGTCTAACAGGCTTAGGGACGGATCTTATAACACGTGGCCCCCTAACGGCACATATCCTTTTTACGCATTTTCATTGGGATCATATTCAAGGGCTCCCTTTCTTTATTCCTGCTTATATTCCCAATAATGAGTTCCATTTTTATGGTCCTCCAAACCCAAAGAATAAAGCCCTAAAACAAATTTTGGCAGGCCAAATGAAGCCCCCTTATTTCCCGGTTCCGTTTGATATAATGGCCTCAAAAAAAACATATACAACACTTGAGCCAGGTAGCCAATTTAAAATAGGCCTCGTTACTATTCAAGCTGAACGTTTAAATCACTCTGAAACTACAATTGGTTATCGGATTAGCTATAAGGATCATCATGTCGCTTACGTCTCTGACACCGAACATCCTGCAAAAGGATTGGATCAAAATGTTCTAAAACTAGCTCATAAAGCCGATATACTCATTTATGACGCCATGTATACAGACGAACAATACCACTCAACAACCAGCTCAAAAATAGGATGGGGACACTCCACCTGGCAAGAGGGCATTAAAATAGCAAACGCTAGTGACGCAAAAAAACTAGTTCTTTTTCATCATGCTCCTCTGCATAACGATAAGGTAATGGCAAACATTGAACGTCAAGCAAAAAAAGCGTTTAAAAACTGCTTAGCAGCAAGAGAAGGGCTAACCCTTACACTTCTTTAGTAATACTACTCGAATGAAAAGTCTAGTGTCTCTAACTCATTATCCAACGCAACCGTAAGGGGAAGTTGGGATGCCGTTGGCCCCCTCATTTGACGAGGGCCTGGGCTATAATAGCAGTCCT
>CAZIOF010000200.1:0-5660 GCA_964540745.1 uncultured Candidatus Marinamargulisbacteria bacterium | reverse complement strand
CTCCATTTCTTTGGAATTTGTGTCTCAAGAAGCTATCTCTGAGGAAGAGTATGTGCAAAAAGCGACGTTTGGGGCGGGGTGCTTTTGGGGGCCTGAATATGTGTTTCAGGAAACAGAGGGCGTTCTTCATACGCGAACAGGGTATACAGGCGGAGCCTGGGATCAACCCACTTATGAAGCGGTCTGTAGCGATAATACAGGGCATGCTGAAGTTGTAGAGGTGACCTTTGATTCACGAAAAGTGACTTATGCGGATCTATTACATCGTTTTTTTTCTATTCACGATCCTTCTCAATTAAATCAACAAGGTCCGGATGTGGGCTCACAATATCGGAGCGCTATTTTTTATCATACCGATCAACAACGTCAAACAGCTGAAGCGGCCATATTAGCCTTAAGAGAAGATGGTCAGAAGGTTGTGACTGAGGTTACGGAGCGGTCTCGATTTTGGGTTGCTGAAGAAGTGCATCAAAGTTATTACAAAAAGAAGGGTATTGAACCTAAATGTATGATAGATTTAGATCGTTATTGAGGTTAGTTCCTGGTGGATGTTTATTCTTTTAATTTTAGTTAATATTGTATACTATGTGGACCATCTCGGTGTGTTGGAGGCGTCATAAATGGCAGAAAAAGTAGTGTTAGCTTATTCAGGAGGTTTAGATACCTCTATTATGATCACCTGGTTAAAGGAAGAATACCAGTGTGAGGTTATTTGTGTGTGTGCTGATTTAGGTCAGGAAGATGAATTGGATGGATTAGAAGAAAAGGCCCTTAAAACGGGGGCTAGTAAGCTTTTTATTGAAGATTTACGTGAGGAATTTATCACTGACTTTATTTACCCTACTTTAAAAGCAGGTGCGATTTATGAAGGGAAGTATTTACTTGGGACTAGTTTTGGACGTCCCTTAATTGCACAACGTATGGTAGAGATAGCTGAACAAGAAGGCGCCTCTATGGTGGCCCATGGCGCAACAGGAAAAGGGAATGATCAAGTTCGATTTGAATTAACGTTTATGGCACTGGCGCCTCATCTTAAAATTATTGCCCCGTGGAAAGACCCTAAATGGGATCTCCATTCTCGTGAAGCCTGTATTGCCTATGCAAAAGCGCGTAATATTCCTATTCAACAGTCTGAAAAACGACTGTATTCGGAGGACCGGAATATCTGGCATATCAGTCATGAAGGTGGCGTGTTAGAGAATCCTGGAACTGAACCGCCTTCGGATGTGTATACATTGTCTACGCCTTTGGAAGAGGCGCCGGACAAACCGGCCTATGTGGATCTTGAATTTGAAAAAGGGGTTCCTGTTTCGGTTAATGGTCAAAAAGGGTCTGCCATTGCGTTGTTAAAGGTATTGAATGATGTTGGCGGTACTCATGCTATCGGTCAGGTAGATATGGTTGAGAATCGATTAGTGGGGATTAAGTCACGGGGTGTTTATGAAACGCCAGGTGGTACAATTCTTTATGCAGCTCATCGAGAATTGGAGCAACTTGTGTTGGATCGTGATACCTTGCATGTCAAAGAAAAGGTGGCATTGGATTATGCTGACTTGGTGTATGATGGCCGTTGGTTTACGCCCTTGAGGTCGGCTTTAGATGCATTTGTAGACTCAACTCAGACTCACGTGACAGGTAAGGTTCGTTTGAAGCTCTATAAGGGGAATGTGGTTTCAGCTGGTGTTTGGGCAGAGAAATCTCTCTATATTGAAGAATTAGCCTCTTTTACAGATTCTGATTTCTATAATCAACAGGATGCTAATGGTTTTATACGTGTTTATGGTCTTCCGATGAAGGTAAATGGCTTGGTTAATCGGGAAAACGTTAAAACAAGGAGATAATTGTTAGCAGTGGGACATAGGGTTTGAGGTTAACCTTTTTTCTTTGTTAAAGCGTTAAATCATATTATAATAAGACCTATCATCTTAGGATCACCTGGGGTAAATACGCCTACAGAAGGGGAGTTGTTGTACTGTGAAGAGGGATCTCGTTAGTCTTTTTTGGCGTTTTTATGGGGGGCATATAACATTTTATGATACCCCATAACCTTGTTGTGAACGCGGATGATTATGGGGCACATCCGGATATTGATAGTGGTATACATCTAGGTATAGAGAAAGGTCTTATTACAAGTATTTCAGTTATTCCTCAGTCTAAGACCTTGGACTGGACCCTGTTAAAACAGTTCCAAGATTCTGGCGTTCAGATTGGTATTCATCTGACTTTAGTAGAGTTTCCTTGGCTAACACAGCCGTATCATCTGTCTGGTTGGCACAGTTTTTTATGTTATTTATGGGTTCCTTTGTTTATTCAGAAAGTCAATGTCGAAATAGAGGCCCAAATAGATCGTTTTATTGGGAATGGGTTGACGCCGTCACATATTGATAGTCATCAACATCTTCATGTCCTTCCTGGCGTGTGGCCCATTGTGTTTCGTTATACGTGTCAATTAGGTTGTTCTAGGCTTCGTGTCCCTTTTGTAGATAATGACGGTTCTAGACGTCTAGGATTGCCTGGGAGGGCATTGCAGTTCCTAGCAAAACGACGCTATATGTCATTAGGGAAGGATAAATGGTTGTCACGGCCGTGTTTAGGGTTAAAGTATAGTGGTCAGTATACTAAGGAACGTTTTTGTGAGGAATGGATTGATCATGATGAATCAGTGGATTATGAACTGATTGTTCATCCAGGAATGAATACGGATGACCTCAACCATCGTTATTCGCAATGGGGGTATCAATGGGAAGCGGAATTGGTTGCGCTCGAGACATTTTTACTGACCTTAAAATCGGGGTCTGAATTTCAGGTAAAGGAGCCATTCTGTGTTTAATTTCTTTTTTGTTCCTTATGAATATCTTAATAATCTGATGTTTCCTTGGTTGTTAATTTTCTTTTGTAACAGTTTAGTGATGGTTGTTTTGGGGTGTGGCGTTTTGTCTGATGTATGGTGGAAAAAGCCTGGTTTTAAGGTTTTTTTAGGTATCTTTACGCTATTTCAAATTGCTTGTGTAGAGTGGCTGATGTACATAAGAGTCGCCTTGGATCATGGTTTTTTTATGAACTTACAGCAAAAGTTAGCTTACCCAACTAATATTTTTTTGATGGTACTTTCTTTTTTTGGGTTATTAGTAGTTATATGTTGTCGTCGGGTTATTAAAGAGAAACTTACTAAAGAGTGGACAATATCATCGGTATTGGTGAAGGGGGTTCTAATGACTTATGGTCTTTATTTTATTGGATTAAATCTTGGTCTTTATTTTACGTATAATATCACGGATCCTGATTATGCAAGTTATGTTCAGGTTATTTGGAAGTTGTCACAGGGAATAACGCCTATTACAACGGTATTTGAACGTTTCTTTTTAGCGGATCATTGGGCCCCTATTTTGGGGGTGTTGGCATTGTTTTATAAGGTATTTCCTTTTCCTGTTCTTATCGGAGTTAGCAGTGTTATTGCGGTCCTTTCAGGGGTTTACGTACTTTATTTAGTAGCTAAGCATGAGCTTAAAGATTCTTTTTTAGCATTTGGCCTAATATTGATGGTATTGGGTTTAGCTCATTTACATAGGGGGTTAATAGAGCGGAGCAATCCAGATGTGTATAGCTTTTTATTTATTGCGCTGTCGTTTTATACCTTTCGGATAGGTCGATATACGTTATTTTGGGTGTCGGTTGCTTGTGCATTTTTATGTAAGGAAAGTGTTCCGTTACTTTATATTGGTTTTAGTGTATGGATGTACTTTTTTACAGAGAAAAAAAGGATGGCTGTTGCACTTTTGGCGATATCTATTCTTTACTTTCTTGTGGTTATCTATCTTCTCATGCCTTATTTTGATGCGGATGGTGTGATTGATAATTTTTCTGAATATTCACATTTGGGTTCAACAGCCTTGGAAATGGTGTCAACCGTGATCTTTCATCCATTTCTATTTTTGAAATTGACCTTAACCTCTACAGTTGTAGTAAATGCCTTGTTTTTTATGTTTCCTTTTTTATGTGTGGTTTTTTGTGATTGGCGTTTACTATCTTTGTGGGTTATTCCTGTTTTTATTAAGATCACAAATCTTAATTTGGATTCCTTTTCCTTTGATAAACATCATGTATTTCATCCTCTTGTTTTTTTAGTGGTTGCGGCTATATTTGGGACCGTTAAATTACGAAAGATTATATGTAAACGAGGTTGGTTTTCAACGGCTGAATTTAATAAATTGATGGGTATTGTTTTTATATTCTTTGGTCTTACTCATACCTTATTTTTAAGTGAGTTTCTTTATATTCGGATTAATCAATTTGCATCATTTCGGTTTGATATTAGTTCTCGGCATACATATAAACCTATAATCGATTTAATCCCTGACGAAGCCCCGATATTGGTGAATCGTCGTGCTTTAGCGTATCTGCCTAATAGGGAGTCGCTGTATCGGATATTATCTGTGAAAGATCTTCGCTCAAAAGAGACGTTTAATCAGCTGTTAGATTCTGTTACTTATTTTTTTGTGGATTATAGCGATAATGATGGCCGGGACGATTTACGTCGATTTTTGGATCGCTTGAAGGTGGATATGGCGAAGGATCCAAACTGGGGTATTTATAAAAAAGACGCTCATCTTGTTTTGTATATAAAGAAGCGTCTTATAGGCCATGCTAGGAGCATTAATGATAGTTAAATTCTTACATGACATATTAGTTGTAGATTGGACTGTTCATTCCGATTTTCTGATTCCTTATAGTCTCTACTTTTTTGTGCAATGGATAATATTGGGAGTACTCTTTGTGTTTATTTTTTCTGATAAAATTTGGCGGTCTATAAAGTTTCGACGTGTTAGTTATTTGTTATTAGCTCTTCTTGGGTTTCTGTCCATTATAGATGTTCAATATTTTTATGAAGGGGTTATTTGGAATAACTATAAATTTAGTCATTATTTTTTATGTGAATTAGCTATTTTGGTAGCATGTATAGTTCTTCTTATTGTCTCATTCTATCGTCAACCCATGAAATCTTATGTTCTCAATATCTCTTACCCAAAGTACCTTTCAGAGGCGACCTTGTTGGTGTTTGGCCTCTATTTTTTATGCCTGAATCTTTATACTTATTTTAGTGGGAACTTTTGGGATCGGGATTTTATTTCGATTACACAAACGATTTGGAAACTATCAGAGGGTTATGAGCCTTATACAACTATCTTTCATCGTCATCTTTTGAATAATCACTGGTCTATTATTTATTATCCTATTTCCCTCATTTATAGTGTGTTTAGTCACCCTTTTACCTTAGTAATTTTGGCAAATCTTATGGGGCTTTGTGGTTTGTATACACTTTATCATATAGCTCTTAAGTACTTGGGGGATAAATGGCTTAGCTATGGATTGTTATGTCATTTGTTGGGTTTAGCGGCAGTCCACCAATCCTTTTGGATAACCATTAATGCAGATATTTATGCGTTCTTTTTTATGGCAATGTCGTTATATATTCTTCTTAATCAGAAAAACCTGGCGTATTTTTGGTTTTGGTATTTTCTTGCGTGTCTATGTAAAGAAGATGTAAGCCTGCTATATGTTTCTGTAGGACTTTGGTTATCTTTAGCAACTAAACGGAAGCTATTGGGATATGGTATTGTGTAGATCTCTGACTTATCATTATAATTAATAAGTATATAATG
>CAZIOF010000199.1:0-5671 GCA_964540745.1 uncultured Candidatus Marinamargulisbacteria bacterium | reverse complement strand
AAATTAATATCAATTGAAACAATAGGGACTGTTCCCGTAAATGGAAAAGCATTTGAGGAACGTCGTTCGGAAGAAGTTCTGAAATTAGGAGAAAATATTTCTGTAAATTTTATCAAAACACAATCAACAACCGGAAAAATAGCCTCCTATGTCCATTCAAATGGAAAAATCGGTGTCTTAGTTGAATTTAATAAAACCATAAGTGATGAAATAGGAAAAGACATCGCCATGCATATAGCCGCGATCAATCCAAGCCATATCCAACGCTCAGATATCTCTGAAGATGAAATCAATAAAGAGAAAGAAATCATCAGAAACCAAGCACTAAATGAAGGAAAGCCAGAAGCAGTGGTAGACAAAATTGTAATGGGAAGAGTCTCTAAATATTACAAAGAAAACTGCCTGCTTGAACAAGATTTCGTAAAAGACCCTGAAAAAACCATTAAGGACCTCCTTCCAGAAGGAACCCAATTAATGAACTTTACACGATTAGCATTCTAATCAAAATAGGATGGGCATGAGGGAACAGTTTGAAGAACTTGAATTAGAATTACTGGCACCTTATGCCCTTCGAAGCAAATTTTCTACCGGAAAACAATATCAAGAACCACTCTGCCACAATAGAACATGCTTTCAAAGAGATCGCGATCGCATTATACATTCAAAAGCCTTCCGTCGATTAAAACATAAGACACAGGTATTTATTGCTAACGAATCTGATCATTATCGATCACGACTAACCCATTCATTAGAAGTAGCCCAGATTTCACGGCACTTAGCACGTCTCCTAAAGCTTAACGAAGACGTCGCTGAAGCGATTTCACTTGCCCATGATCTGGGCCATACACCATTTGGGCACTCTGGAGAAGATGAACTTAACCGCCTCATGACCGATCATGGTGGGTTTGAACATAACCATCAAAGCAAACGAATTATTGATCTTCTAGAATATAAATACCCTGATTTCCCAGGACTCAATCTCTCGTTTGAAATAAGAGAAGGCCTTATCAAACATAGTACCCCCTGGGATAACCCCAAAGCACAAAAAAAGACGTTTGTCTCTCTTGAAGCTCAAATTGCCAATGTAGCAGATGAAATTGCCTACAATAATCATGACTTAGATGACGGCCTCACCTCTACTATCTTAGATGAATCCCAGCTCAATCAAAAAATAACCCTTTGGAAAGAAGCCAAAAAGAAAATAAAAAAAGGTTATACAAATCTAGAAAAACACCAACTCATCACGTTGATTAACAGCCACTTAATTTCTAGCCAGGTAAAAGATATTTTTGAAACATCACATCGTACAATTCAACAATCTAATATAGGCTCTTTAGAAGATTTACAAACTTGTCCTGATATACTAATCCGATTTAGTGACGACATGATGGAAAAGAATAAAGAATTAAGACGTTATCTATACGATCAATTTTATTCACACCCTGTCATTTATAAAATGAACAAAAAAGGACAATATATTATTAGAAAATTATTTAAAGCCTTTTGTGATGATCCAAAACTACTCCCAAAACACCACAAAGAAAAAATCACGGACCCACACCGGCCCTATCGTATAGCCTGTGATTATATAGCTGGCATGACAGATACCTTTGCTATTAAGGAATATAATAGTATCTACTAGCCCTTGATTACTAGTGTCAATCACTTCTATAATGCAACCAGGGATTAGAACTCCCTTAATAAAAGAAGAAACGTCGTAGAATATGACGTTGAAGCAATACAATCTGTATGGCTCACGACATCACAATGCAACAAAGGAGACAACAATGAGCATTACTCATGTAACAGATGATAATTTTAAAGAAACTGTCCTAGATGAAAAAGAAAAACTAGTCCTAGTCGATTTTTGGGCAGAATGGTGTGGCCCTTGCCGGGCACTCAGTCCCATTATTGAATCACTGTCAAAGAAAATGACATCGGTAAAAGTATGTAAAATAGATACCGATGCAAACCAAAATACAGCCCAAAATTATGAAATAACGGGTATTCCTTGTTGCCTTATCTTTAAAAACGGCGAAGAAGTAAAACGTATTATGGGCTACAAATCAGAAAGTGCATTTGAATCTGAGTTAACGGCACTCATTTAGCAGGTGGCTATAAAAAAGCACCTCATATTACTCGGGATTCTAGGAGCCATCACTATAAATCCTATAGATGGGGCTCCTTTCGAATTCCAATCCTCATTAAATACCACTAGCCTAAACCTTTTCTTTCAAAACGCTACCCTTAAAAACGTAAACCGTATTAACTGTACAAAATTAATAAAAGACCTAAGACCTGATGCTTGGACTAATAGAATCCCTTTAGCTTTATGCATCGATCACACACTAAAACGTGCCTTCTATATTAATTATCACTCTTTCTTCAAGAAAGAACTCATCGCTATCAAACACCCAGATCTAAACAATCCCAGCGACATTTGCGCAACGCCCCAAGGCGATATTTTTATCATTGATACCAATGCACATCAGCTTTTTCACTTTAAAGTAAGCCCTAAAGAAAATACCTTAACCTTCCAAAACAAATACCCTATAGAAAGTCCTTTACGCTGTGAAACAAACGAACAAAACAAACTGGTTATCACAAGTAAGGAAAAGGTAACCTCCTTCACAATTTACAATACCATCCTAAAAGAAAACCAAGCCTATAACTACATCCTTAACCAATTATTAAAAGACCTCATGCCCACATTCGTCATCGATATCACGCTATCACGCTACAATCAATTATCAATTTTAACAGATAGTACCCTTGTTACACTGGATGCATCAGGCCAAACTATTCAAAAGAAACCCATTCAACAACCCTATACTGCTATCGAAAATTCTATTTATGGCGACCTATTTTTACTTAATTCAACCAAAAAAACGGTCGACAAATTCACTAAAAATCTGGAGCCTTTACAAACATTATCGATAGGAGGTTATTTTAATAAACCACCCATGGACTTAACTATTTATGAAAGTCATGGTTATTTAGTGATCGCTGAACCAGAATACGGCCTCTACTATGGAATGGGAACCTCTATCAAAAATCTAGCATTCAATACGCTCAAAGGCCAACCAAATAAACAAATAAGTCATATCAATTTCACCTTAACATTTCCTTCAAAAGTACAGATCACTCTTCTGAACAAAAACAAAGAAATTGTGGATAATATTCTGACAGAAACAACTCTAATGGCAAATAACCATAGCATCCTATGGGACCCCCCTCCACTAACCCATAAGGACTACATCATCCAAGTCACTGCAAGTGCACTATATTCATTAGGCAATACAACAAAAAAACAAATTCCTTATACTACAAACTAACACCATAGCCTCCCCCTATTTCAACTCAAATAAACAGTCTTAGGGGGTTGGAGACAAACATAGAAATATTGTAATAATACACTAAGGAGTGATAAAGAAAAAACGATTAACCGTATATACAAGGTCTGACTAGACAAAAAGCCTATCACTTGTGCTAACATAAGAACAAACCTCAGAGAAGATCCAATAGTTAAACGTTATAACAAAACTAAATCCAAACTAAAATCTCCTCTTTTTACGTAAATGATTACTATTTTCAAGTAGCATTAACTCTCTAGAGAAGGATTAAGAGAATGGAAAAAGCACGAAAACTCTACAAAATAGGAACCTTAACACAATTATTAGGCATAACCCCAAGAACGATCCGTTATTACGACCAATTTGGCCTACTCCCACACGTTAAGCGAAGCAAAGGAAATATCCGATTATTTGACGATGAAGATATACAAATTATCAAGCAAATTAAATCTCTCCAAGACGAACAATCACTCCCTCTCGAAGTAATAAAAGACCACTTATTTGGGAATCCCACACCGCGCTTAAAAACAAATGCTATCGTCATTGTTGATAATTCAGCTCTCTTAGGAAAGGATACCTCCACTCTTCCCATAAAACAACTCCCCCTTAAACTGACGCTTTCCAATACACAGGTAATTAAGACAAATAAGGCTACTCCCTTATGTAACACATCAGAAGAATATCTAGCACTCTTTGAAGAACTGATAAATAAAGGACATCAGCACCTCTATGTCTTGACCATGTCTACACACCTATCCAATAGTTATAAAAATGCTCTTGCTGCCACTAAATTAGTATCCAAACCCGTCACAATAGACATCTTCGATTCCAAAACAACAACGACAAGTCTTGGCTTGATGGCAGAACAAATTGCAGAGTCTATCGATAACAATGACTCCAAACAAAAAACATCCCTGCTACTAAACAAACTACTTCCCTTAAGTTACTGTATCGCCTGTGTCACATCCTTGGAATCACTTCTATTTCAACATGCTACACCAAAAAACGCCCCACACACACAACTCCTCAATAGCTTAGCTTGCTTTAATCCGATTGTCTGTCTAGATAGCAAAGTAGGCACATTTTCAATTCAAGAGTTTCAAAAAGAACCGAAAGAAAGCTATGAACGATTACTCGAATTACTCCATGAAGAGTTCATAAGACGTGGTCGCTATATCGCGAAGATAATCGTCTCGTATAGCCTCATGACTAATGAGGCTATGGCCATAGCGAACACCCTGAAGATGACCTACAAAAACACAACTATCGAATTAATTGAAAATAATGTATTCTCAACCTCCTATTTAGGCCCTAAAAACATCGCCATTGCAATCGCCTAAGACATTTAACTCGTTTTGCCTCTCAATTCACTTCCCTTTAAAAACCCGTTATAATAAGTGCAACCAAGGAGCGAACAAGATGCAAACCTATAGTAAAGACATATTAGCCCTACTAAAAGAAAATGCAAGAACCTCCAACAACGAACTCGCAATTAAACTGGGTACGACACCTGAAACAGTAGCATCATGCATCAAAGATTTAGAAAATGACGGAGTTATTGTTCGTTACACAACAATTGTCAATGAAAACAAATTAAAGCATCCGCCACAAAAGCTTGTTGCCGCTATTGAAGTCCAAGTAAAGCCAGAAAAGAAAACTGGATTTGAAAACCCTGCAAAGCGGATTGCACGTTACCCTAATGTAATCGACCAGTTCCTTGTTTCTGGAACCTATGACTTTCTTGTCCTAGTAGAGGGATCCACGTTAGAAGAAATAGCATCCTTTGTCTCAGATAAATTATCCCCTATCGAACAAGTAACAGGAACCACAACCCATTTCATACTCAAAAAATATAAATCAAATGGTATTCCCTTGGAAGTTGAAGAATCATTGGAACGCCTCCTCGTCACGCCATGAAAACCCGATTTTCAACATTATTAGAGGAGATTCCTCCTTCTGGTATCCGAGAGTTTTTAGACCTCGGCATAGGACGAGATGATATTATTTCACTAGGCGTTGGAGAACCTGACTTTATTACACCTTTGACCATTAGTGAAGATGCCATCTACTCCCTAGAACAAGGAAAAACAAGCTATACATCCAACCAAGGACTTCTAGAATTAAGAGAAGAAATTGCACGATATCTAGATAAACGTTTTCAAGTTAATTATGACCCTTCAGAGGAAATCATGATCACAACGGGTGTCTCTGAGGGCGTAGATATTATTTTACGTGCGATTCTTAATCCTGGCGATGAAGTCCTTATCCCAG
This sequence comes from uncultured Candidatus Marinamargulisbacteria bacterium, assembly GCA_964540745.1. Classification (GTDB taxonomy): domain Bacteria; phylum Margulisbacteria; class Marinamargulisbacteria; order JABIPA01; family JABIPA01; genus CAZIOF01. The sequence continues at coordinate 47 of CAZIOF010000199.1, read as the reverse complement.
AACCCTGTTACGTCTGTTACGAACCACTCGCACAATTAACCGGAGCC
>CAZIOF010000198.1:0-9616 GCA_964540745.1 uncultured Candidatus Marinamargulisbacteria bacterium | reverse complement strand
TGATGCAGTCGTTCTATAGCGTCTATATTTCCCTGTGCTGCGAATAAATGGAGGCAGGTTGTATACGGAGGGGACCCCATGGGGATAGTGAAAAATTGGGGATATTTGCTAAAAAGAGTTGTTAAATGAGCGTTAGTGAGTGCTGAAAAAGTAAAGAAGGGTAGAGCAAGTTGTTTATGCATAGTGGCCACCTGTTATGTTGTTAGAGGAGATAGTTATAAAGGGAACGTTTATGTGTGTCAATTATAAATAGGGTTTTTATGTGGCAAGTGTTGCTAATATTGGTACCTTAGAGGGCTGAACTTGATGCTCTAGACGTCTTGTATAGGGGCTGTTTCTAGGATAGGTAGGTTTTGTTTAGGCGCGCCTAGGCGATTGATAAAGAGACTGCACTCTGAGCCTATAACCATAGCGCTACCTATAAAAAGGGCGGTTTCGAGGTCTTCCATATAGTAGACCAATGTTGATATGCCGATAAGGCTTCCACTAAGAACAGTTCCTAACATACAGAATACCCATTTATCGTTGGCTACTTCCAACACAGGGAACGCGGTTGTTGGCTGTGGTATTAAGGGCATTGCCTGAGGTATAGACGTTATGAGTGCAATTTGTTTTTTTTGTTGCATGGCGGGGCTATTCTATAGCATTTAGAGCCCTTTATTCTAGGGTTTTATGAAAATAAAGCCTGTTCCACTTCGTCTAAGACTTTGGGTCGGCCGTTAACGACGCTGGTACCGGTTACGGTTGCTGTTAATATAAGTTCTTTGGGGTGGCGATAGATATGTTGTTGGAAGTTGAACTTCAATCGACTGGTTTTTTCTATGGATAGCGTGACGACAAATTTATCGCCACTTTTCAGGGGGCGTTTATAGTTTAGGTTGATTGAGATAACAACTAATAACTTTCCCTGTTGGGTGAGTTTCTCAAAGTCTATCCCTTTTTCTTTTAAAAATTTGTGGCGGGTATGTTCTAAGTAGTTTTGATAGACACTGTTGTTAACGATCCCTTGGAGATCACATTCGTAATCTCTGACTTCGAAGTCCAGTTGAAAGGCGGGCGTTTGATTAGGCATCAATTACCTCCACTGCCTTGTACCCAAAATAGTTGGCCAGTCGTTCTAAAATTAGGCTTGCTGATGAGAGGGGGTTTATATCTGCATATACCTTGTATTTATGGAGACTATTGATCCGAACAAGTTGTGGACTTAGTCCATTTGAAAAGGTAATACATTCAAATCCTTGTAGGCTTATAAAATAAATGTCTACAGGTTTTTTCAATAACGTTGTTAGTTCTTTTTCAACATAGAGTGTATAAAAGTCGTGTGGATCTTGTACATATTGACTTGGGTAGATGACAACGGTATAACCGGCCTTGATCATACTGTCAATGTTATGTGAAATTTCTGCTAAGGGCTTATCGTCATAGTAGATGCAATTAAAGATCTTGCCCAGTAATTTGAAGGAGAGGAGGCCAAACTTCCAGTTTTGGAGTTCTTGGTCTACGGGGATTACGACAGGGATGGGGAGCACATGATAGATGAACAAAGAGGTTAGTACATGGTGTCTTAATGTCACAATTAGTGCAGGTTTGACGTCTTCTGGTATATCTGAATAGTTGGTTGTGAAAAAGGGGAGCCCTCTTGTCATAAAATAACGTTTCAAAAAGAAGTTAATGAATTTAAGGGAGAGTGTTTTTCCGTATGATTTAGAGAACAGGCTTATGACTCGAATGCCAAGGATTTGAATAAGAAAGAGGGGCGTATAGGCGGCAAAGAGAATTTTCATCAGGATGTTTCTCTTTTTGTTTTTTTTGATTTGTTCCATTTCGATACTGGTACGCATTTGTATGAGTTCCATGCGGTGTAATTCTTGGTCGTAGTGAGGGTGTTTTGTCATTAGAGGTTCGTTGAAATAGAACTATCGTCATCCAGTAGGTCAGAGAGTTTTTGTTGTCGTTCTTTATAGTTTTTTTCAATAAGTTTTCCAGATTTCTTGACGAGTTTTTTAGGTTCTTTTGGGGCGGGTTTAGGGTCTTTTTTAAGCGAGGCTTTTTTTGCTTTTGTGATGGTCTTGTCTGGTTGTTTAGGGGCCTCTTTTACGGTTTTTCTAATGGTGGGTTTAGGCGGTGGGGTAGTAGCAGGTTTATGATGCGTCGGTGTTGGTATTGATTTGGGGGCTTCTGTTTGTACATTGATCGAGGGGCGGGGTATTTCAGTTTTTTCTTGGATGGGTTCTTTTTCTTTTTCTTTTTCTTTTTCTGGGACAGGTGCTCTTTCTGTGGTTGGTTGAGGAGTGATGGGTTTCGTTTTCTGGGGTTCTAGTGTTTCTGGGTCTTTCTTTTTGGGTTTAGGTATAGGGAATAGTTTATTGAGATCCATATCGGGTGCTTTAATTGTTTTTTTTACTTTCTTTGTGGGTATGCTGTCGCTTATAAAATCGTTTATTTTATTTTCAAACCCGTCAATAAGGGCGTCTGAAAGGGCTTCAAACTTATCGGGATCTAAAAGTTGATCTAAGCGATCATCATCCTTGTTATGTTTAGATGGTGAGGGGTCATTGTTTTCCGGTGGGGTTTGTGTCATTGTCGTTATCTTCTGGTTTAGGGTCACTATCTTTTTCGTTAGATGGTAATGGCGATTGTTTCATGAGATGGTCTATGGTATTTAGTTTTTGGATAAGGTCTTGACGGTTGCCCTGCATCTGGTTTATCAAATTTCGGATGCGTTCATCAGAGTCCTTTACAGATTCCTCGTATTTTTTTATGCGTTTGCGCTGAAGCCAAACCGCAAAGAGGTTGCTTCCAAGGAATACAAACATACATAAAACGAGTAGTGTTGATATGACTACTGTTGATGGATTTTCAAACGCTTTTTCAAACATATAGATACTTAATTTTATCTGAAATTGAGTTAAAAGAAAAGTTTAGGTCTTATTTAAAATGAAGCGTAGTTGTGGGTAGGCCATATTGTTTCCTTCTTTTTGGATGAGATTATTGTATTTGAGATACCTGTTTCGTAAGGCTTGATTTTTAATGGAGGGATAGGATTTTAACAGTTGAATGATATGTTCAATAATATAAATAGGGAATTGGTCGAGTACTTTTAGAACCCATTCATCGCTTGGGAGTTGGGAAAGATTATGAATGATATGCTCAAGAAGTGGTTGTAAGTGAGTGTTTAATGTTGAAAACAAAAAGAGGGGATGTTCTATAAAAAGAAAAAATTTGAGGTAACTTAAAAAGTCGTTTGAATTAGTCATGGGATATTGTTGTTGTATGAAATGTGTGAGTAAAGAGTAGGTGAGTTGTTCTAGATTTTCGAGTTCAAGATGCTTTTCTAGCGATTCATAGTCTTTCAGGATCTGTTGTTTTGTTTTCTTTGGGTCAAAAATATGATTTAGAATATCCTCTAGATAGTTGTTTATTTCTTTTGGGAGTAATTGTTTTTTTGTGATTTTAATGTCTCCATCAAGTATTGTTTCTTGTTTTTTGAAAGGTTTGTATTCATTGTACAGTCCGCGATCGGTATCATAAAATATTTTTAGGTAGAGGTCTTGGTTTTTACTTGTGAATGATTTAAAGAGTGTATGTAAGAAGGGGCGGTCGTGGTGGAACGTAAGTACGGTGAGTTGATCCTCATCGTCTAAAAGGTGACAGATAGCTTCTTTTGATTTATGTGGTAGGTATGCGATTAAGGCTTCTTTCATGATAACAGTGGGAACTGCTTTAAAAAGGGCACTGATAGTATTGATTTCATTAGGCGATAAAGGGGCGAAAGTTCGTTGGCTTTTTAGAAAGAGTTGTTCGAGGTACTCACCTGCAAAGGTTACTTCGGTGTCATTTAATCCTTGGAGCCAGGTCTCGTCTATTTCTATTTGGTCATTTCTTTCCGGGGTTGGTTCGGGCATTTGATATACATCATGAAGTCCTTCAATATTAAAGTCAAGATATGGGTGACTTTTTAAAGACCGTTGGATTAGGCAACTTCTTGGAGTTGTTGGGGGGTCCCTTTGGGGTCAGTGAGGATACTTAATTGTTTAAGATAGCGAGAGAGATTATGGGTTTTTAAAAACTGCTTGTGGGTTTCGGCTATTCTTCCTAGACGGTCAGGTTGTTGTGACAGGTGATCTAATTGTTTGAGCGTCGCCTTTGATTTAAGGATGTTCTTGTCTGAATTACACTGCTCTATTTTGATGGTGTTTAGGAGTTCTGTGTCTAAGCGACAGATAGCTAATAAGGCCTCGATCTCTTGAGGGTGATGGATATGATCTTGTAAAAGACGATCTAGATCCCTAGGATTCTTTGAGTCGATATAGGTTTGGATGTCGACAAGATAGTGATAGAGATCGGTCATTTCAAGTGTGTTGTTGTGTAGTCGTTTCTGGAGGATGGTTTCGTAAAGACACTGTTCGATAGTGTCTCTATAAATCTGCCAGTCAGGAGAAAGGTCGTCTCTTGTTAGATGTGGTTTTTGGATACGATTGCCGTTGATAATACGATGTTGTTCTAGTTCGAGAAGTAGGGCCTGTGTATCTGCTGGCTTATGTGAGGGATTACTTTTTAATAATGCGTGATGTAGATTTGCCTCTAATGAGGTGGCTGCAAAAGGAGGTTGATTACTCGTAATAGTGGTTAATAGGTCTGTATCTAATTCGCCAAGGTCTGTGCCTAGAAGATGTTGCAATGTTTCAGCATTAATGTCTTTTAGTGATCCAGGCGATGTTTCTAGTTTATCTTTTAGATTTTCAAGTGTTTTTTTGCTATTGTCTAGGTCTATTTTTGGATCCAGTTGTTCGAGCGCAGTACTTAAGTTTGCTAGTGTTTGTTGCGTGACGCTTGCACCTTGTTTGACGATTTGACGGGCTAGTGTTTTGGCAATGATAGGCACGATTTTTGTGCTAGTGGGGCATTGTTTTATGAGGTACTGTAGTGTTATAACTGGATTCTTACTTGCTAATAGTTTTATAGCAAGTTGATCGGGGTAACGTGTTAATTCTTTTAACGAGGCGGTTACATCTTGCTGTGACGTGAATTGGCTTTGTTTTAAAGTCTTGAGTGCAATAAGTTCGGTTAAGAGGTCGCTATTGGGGTCCTTAAGTTGTTCAATGACTTTTTCGATACAGTTTCCACCGTTTTGAATATATTGTAAGAGTTGTTGTTGGCTTGCGTGTAGCTGCGTTTTAATAGTGGCACTATTCCCATTGAATAGGTCACAGACTTGTTTAGAGTGTTTTAAAACGAGGCCAGGTTCTTCTAATAGGAACTCTAATAATGGGGTGTCTAATAAAGAATGGGGTGTTTTAGACGCATCTAATTGAGTTACCACGCGTTGAAAGAATAGCGCTTTATTGTGATCGCCTGGATGGTTAGGGTCCCATGTGGTTAATCCGGGCCTTTTTTCTAATAAGGCTTTTTTTATGGCTGTCTGACTGTCCTGTGATGGTTGCTTATCCTGAGGCATTAATTGGTCGCAGACTTTTTCAACGGTGGTCTCATCTGTATTCGTCATGGGGCTTTGATTAACTGGGGATGCTGTTAATAAACGAGGGGTTTGAGGATAGTTGTGAACTAAGTGGTCTATGACCCAGTCTTGTAGTTCTTTCTTGTCAGATAAGGCGCCACAGAGAAAGGCCTTCGGATAATTGACTTCAGGCATGGTATTGTCGGGGAGCATGAGTGTATCAGGGTGCTTTTTATCAATAGATTTGATAATCATTTTGGCACGTTCTAGGTTTTGTTCTAGTTTAGTAAGTTCGTTATGTAACTGGGTTTTCTTTTTATCATCTTTCTCTTCATCTATCTTTTTTCGGATGGTGGAAAAGTCAATCGTCGATTTAATCTTAGAGTCCTTAACTAATAAGTGGTCCTTAATGGTGGAGTCGCTTGTAATAGTTGGGTATGGGTTGACATCAAGATAGTGGTCTAATAGGGTTTTGATTTCACTAAAAAATAGATCTCGTTGAGCGGGGTATTTTATCATGAACAGGTCGGTTAGGGCCGTTAATGTCTGGGATTGGTCCACATCGTTTGAGTGTGTCGCTAAGGCATGTTTATAATGGACGAGCATCTGTTTGCTTTTTCGGTCCCATCTTAGTGTCCATTTTGTTGCGGATTTTAGGTGTGATTTATAGACAGCGAGTACAGTTGTCTGGATGTTTCTAGCGGGTGTATCGGTAGCCGTTTCTTTCAGAAGTTGGTCCATGATGTTGTGATTGTCATTCAGGTCGGCGTGGATCAATTTCTTAAGAAATCCGTGTTCATTATAGCGTCGTTCTGAATAGGCTTGTTGATGAACTTGAATATCATGGGTCAGGACATGGGTAACAAAAACCTTTCTATTTGTTTCTTTTGTTTTTAGATCAGTTTTTGGATCAGTGTTGATATGATCCCAGAGTTTTTCTAGTTGCTGGAGACGTTGTTGGGGTGTAGAGGTGTTTAAATAGTGACGTACAACCCGGTTACATCGGTCTTTGTCATCTTTTAGGTGGGTTATTAACGCCAACATGTGGGTAGGTGGTGTTTGATCTTTTATGGCATCTACAATTGTCTTAGATAATGTTTCAAATGTATTATTATCCATTGCTTGTGAAAGTTTGGTCATGTATTTTATAGCATCTCGAGGATTAATATGGAGTGCTTTTTTGATACAGCTTGTGATGGTGTGTGTGAGTGATGGATTCAAATAGTGTCCGCTCTGATTGATAACGTTTGTGAGTGTCTCTAATTGTTGTAAGGCTTTTTGGTGATCCGTTTGTGCTAGGTTTTGGATATGCCCTAAACAACCTTGGATAAGGGCTTGTTGTTGGTGGGTGATGAGATGATTTTCTGTTGGGTTCGAAAAGAGTTGTGTAAGACGCGATTGTTGGTTGAGAAAGTGCCAGTGGGCATCTGTTTTCCAGACCTTAGTCCTAACGCATTCTGCTAATGTGGTTTCGTGTAGATTGGGGGCTCTTACCAGTGCGTCTAAATGGCTATCGGTAAGAAAGGGGTCTTGTGTTATAACGCCATTGAAGAAGGCTGTGATACGGGGTGTTGCGGGACTTGGTACGGATGCTATGGCAGGCATATTAAGATAACGACAACGTTGTTGTAATTGAGCGATATCTTTCTGTGTAAGTAATGGGTTGTGTTCAGGGATATCAATGTTCCCTAACTCGGTAGAGAGGTCGCTCCATGCTGCAAGTTTAGCGAAGAGATCAGGCTTTTTATACGAGAGCCTCAGGAGCTTTTTGTAGATGTTTTTATCTGAGGTGAGACCATTTATGAGTAATCTGACACATGCTTGTTTCTGGTCATCATGTGGTAGTTTCCCAGTGCTAGATATGGTGCTTAATAAACTACTTGCATGGAGTCTTACCGCTTGTGTGCTGTCTAGTCCAATATTATGAGCAATGAGGTGGTGTCCTAGTAGGATTTTGATGTCTTTAGGGACGGTGTGTATCGCTTGTTTATGTAGCGGGACAATAGATGGTAATGGCGTTGGAACCGCTCTGTATCTGACGGGTTGATGGGATGCGCCTCCCACTTGTGACGGGGATAGTGGCGGGCTATCTAGCCCTTGATGTGGACCGATTGGCGGTTGTCCTAGCCCTTGTCCCTGAAGAGGTTCTGCTGGGTGAGCGCCAAGTTGTGCATGATGGCTTGGTTGTGCTTCATAACGAAAGGCGGATAGTGGTGAAAAATCGTATTGTGGTGGTGTACAGGGTAATTCATCCGGACGAATAGGCCCGAGTTGTGACAGTAGCGTATTAAACCCAAAACGGATGTCTTCTAACCCTATACGCATAGAAAGGTCTCTTTCTAGTTGTCTACACCCGTCTTTAATATGCTTGAACTCTGTTTCTGATAGCTTGTGTGTGAGTTGATGTGTCTCATGATTAATATAGGGGTTAAGTAGTGTTTTTGTGCCCCATTCGAAGGCATCCATGTGTTGAACAGTGGTTGCCGTTATCTGTTCAATTGCTGTGCAAGTTTCTGTTTTAAGAATCCCCTTTTGATGATAGTTCGTTAGGATTCTGTGAATATGTTGATGGCCCAGATCAAGGCTGTCTAGGATGTCATCAACGAGATTGGATATATTTAAATCCTGAGCGGTTACTGTAGGTTCTAATCTATTAAGGCCAGTTTTTAGAGTTTGGTGCAGGCTGTCTTTAAGTAGGCTTAGAACTAAGTGTCTGTCATCTAGTACGGGGCCTTGTTTGGTTGTTTCTAGATTTGTACAATGGACAAAGGCAAATTCAACCATTGTATTTAAGGCCGGAGCCTGTGTGGCTAAGGCCTCTAATAGTTGTGGGATAACAGTTGTTAAGGTGTGGTGACGTGTCGTCGGATTACTTAGAAATTGAGAATGACCCAAGACAGATTCTAACCACTGATTAATGTCTGTTTGTGTTGGGGCACGTAAGCCTTGGAGTCCTTGAGAGAGCGTTTGTGTTAAAGCATTAGGGTTGTTTTCAAGAAGACCTAGTGCGTTAATGGCCCAGTCTTCGGTAGGGTTTAAGCCGGTGAGAATGATGGCGGATAGGGCCTGTGTATCGCCATCGAATCCCTTAATAAGGGTTTTTAGCTGGCCATTACGATGTGCTTTTTCTAAGAGGGTCTTTCCGAGATTTGGACATGAGGTAGGGTCAAGGCTCGTTAAAAGATTAGGGGCTTCTAAACATCGGTGGTAGAGTACCTCTTCGTGGGTATTAGCCCAAGTTTGAAAATCCTGTTCCCATTGGTCTACAAGATCGAGAATCTCTTGTTCAGTCTTACTATTCGTTAATAGGAGTTGTTCACACTGTGTTTTGAGATGTTCTTTTGAACCAATATTAGGTGACCAATGATTATGGGTATTAAGGAGTGGCGCTGCTAATGTTTGATAAAGCATTGTTAAGTTGGACATGGGGAGGAGACAGTCGTTTGGGAGTGTTTGTTTGTTGTAATTTAGAATGGGGCGAAGGTTCTTTTCTGATGGGTGTTGAATGAATGCATCCACTTGTTTTTTAAAGTCTGTACAGTCAGAACGGTCAGTGACATGATCGCGCAGTGTCTTAGTGATGGGAAGTGCCTGGTCAACGAGTCGTTTTTCTGAGGTTCGGTCTAATGTCTCTTTGAGAAGGGTTTTTGTGTCGGTATCAGTAATTCCACACGTTATTGTGGTGAGTTGGTTACGGCATTGATCATAAAGCATGGCTTGGTGTTGTGTGGGTAATTGACTAAAGATAGGGCTAAGGACTTCTGTTGAAGGGGTTCCCAATGATGCTAGTGCGTTTACTGGATCCTGGCTTAGCCATAGTTGTAGTAAGGGGGGGACTCTGTCTGGCGCTTGTTCTAAGACGGTTTGTAAGAATTGGCTCATGTGTTGTTCTGCACCGTTTTGGAGTAAGGTGTCGGCAATGTTAAGCAGTTGTATAACTGGATAAGGCTGTTGAAGAGTATGGGTGACAACCAGGTCATAATAGGCTTGTTTTTCCGCGGGTGATTCGTCTTGTCCTACATTGATAAGAGCGTTGAACTCATCACTTGTAAGAGGGTTATGTTGTTGAAACCGTGTTTTAAGAACAGGATGGGCATGGTCAAAGTGGGGCTTGGGTTGTGTTACTGACTTAAAGTGTTGGCTCATTGAATGTTGGTC
>CAZIOF010000197.1:0-3120 GCA_964540745.1 uncultured Candidatus Marinamargulisbacteria bacterium | reverse complement strand
GACGGCACAGGCACCACAGCAGACGCTAAGGCTAAAGGTGATGAGAGCACCGTTGAACAACCTTCACAAGAAATAAAACAAAAATGGCAAAACGTATTTAAAAAATTACTAGAGCAACATAGAAAAAAAGCAGAGGAATCTGCCCTTGAACCAGTCCCAGTCCCAGCCACAGTCCCAGCCCAAGCCCCAGACAGCGGCACAGGCGCAGACAAAGTGGGCGGCCCTGCCGGCCCAGCCACAGGCGAAGCCCAAGCCCCACCAGCCAAACAACTGCACGATTCACTTGAGGAAGCCCATACGGCTGTAATGAAAAAGGCGTTAGAGGCGAAAAGTAATCAATTAACACTGAATATCGTGACAGGAAGTACATCTCCCGAGTTACTTAATCCCCTTAAGATGGAACCTGTAGGCGCCGCCGAAAAGGTCCATAATCTAAGAATACGACTAGCCAATAAGGATATAGATAGAGAGAGCGCCGAAACAGACCTTTTAGACATACTTGTTGACCTCCCCACAGCAGAAGATGAAGAACCGATCAATAGCTATGCAGCGCTTCAAGCCTATTGCAAGGTTACTGGCATAAAACTAAACGACCTTCTGCTAGAAAACACCGACTTACAACAAGCCACTGAATGCTATTTCTGTCATCAAAAAAACGCTAAAACAAAACTCACGCAATATAAAGAAGATCAGAAAACAAAAGAAAGAATAACGAAAGAGTTTGGCAAGAACCCAAGGTTGGCGGAAAAAGCAAAGGCGGCAAAGACGATTGTGGCACTAAAAGAAGTACTGGTAACGGAAATCAAGGGTTTTAAAGATACAACAACGTGCGAAAAAGATATAGATTTTAGACCCCTGGAAAAAGAACACAATAGTAATAAGAAATTAGCCGAATATGCCGCTTTCACCCGTTGTCCTGAGTTTGTTTTTAAAACTAGTATAGATCATGTCAAAGAGCGAAGTCTACCCCCCGACGAATCAGCACTCCCAACAAAAAAGCAGCGTGCTAAAAATGCAAAGGCTGTCATAGGCAGATTTAACGCAGCGACAAGGAATTTCAATTTCAAAGGTGTAACTGATACTGCCGATCAACTCATGTCAAGTTTTCAGAAATTTGAGCGAACGGCTGAGAAGCCAGCCCATAACTACGCACTAACACAAACACAAACCCAACTATCTACAGAATCTACAGAAAAAGCTAACCAAGTAGCTGAAGAAAAAGACACACAAAAAGAGGCCCTATCTACCGAGTTTCAAAAGAGCTTTCCTAAATGCCCAATAGGGCTCCCAATAGGGCTGGAAGATGTATCTAAACTCAATGTAGATGCATTACAGACATTATTTAAAGACGAGCATTTAGACACTGTTATGGAATATATATTCGATTATAAAACACTCACCGCTCAATCCAATGTCCTAAGAGACTCAACACTCAGCAGTAAACATGTGAGCGAACCAGCAACATTTGAGTCTCTATCAGACCTTGCCAAGAAAGGGTCTCGATCACCGAAAGAAAAATATGAGATCATGAAAAATGCGTTTAATATAATGGATGGCAATAAAGTGTATGAATCCAAGCAACTCAAGGTCATGGAAGAGGCCTTTAAATCTATTCAGAACAATAAAGAGGTTAAATGGAGCTTAGCAGCCGGTGGAGGAAAAAGTATGTTAGCCAAAGATTTTCCGAGGATCTGTCCTAAATCACAGCTAAACTATACAACATCCAAAGGTGAAACAGCAGAAAGAGTACGATTTTTAATTGCGCCCTTTTCCGATCAATCCAGTAGTGATTGGAAGACTCACCCAACTATCAAGACATTAACCCCTAATGAGTTATTTGGATTAGGCAACCAGATCACCATGACAGCAGAAGAATTTAATGATTGGTTAGATACCAATTATGAATCATTAACGGGTGAACAGAAAGAAATCTTTAGCAACGCTATTTTTTACTTAGATGAGGATGATAATGTCCATTATAATAAAGCCTTCACCCATAACGAGTCTCTTCAAAACCTCAAAGGCCTATTATCAACACTGGATGCAAAACGAGTCATCGCCATGTCAGCCACAAAAAATGTGGATAAACTTCGCGAAGACCTGGAAACAAAAGCACACCGTCTTAAGACGATAGTAGAGGAACTAAAAGAAGCTGGGGAAACAATAGATCAACATATAGTAACACTAATAGATAGTCTGAACGAAGCTATGAAGGAGGTCCCACCAAATTACAAAAAGATACTTGCTGATGGTCACAAACTTAAAGTTCAGGCCGAAACGTTAGAAAGACTAGCTGAAGAAAAAGGTATTCTCTCGTTTAGGGCAAAACAGGAAAAAGGTAAACCCTTCACAGGTGTGGTATCCGGATATCTAGACAGAATCATAAAACATGCAGAGGATTTAGATACGGGTGAAGCCCAATCAAAGTGTACGGAGAGATTAATGACTAACTGCACGTTCGAAGCCGTTCCAATGGAGACGACCGGTAATAGTCATATCAAAGTTGCCATTGAAAAACAGCTAGAGCAAGACCGTTTAACAGAAGGACAGAGCGCCCTCATCTGCTGCCCTCAACATGAGGTTAATCATACGGAACTTCCTAACATGCTTGAAGGACATCGGGATACCGCCATCATTATGAGACATGAAACAGGCGATCACAAAGGAAAGCTCAGGATGCTCATTGACGGGGTGTGGGCAGACTACGACAAAGGTTCTTCAAAGCTAGCAGCCAAAAAAGTCATCTGTCTATATACCAAGGATAGTGTGGGCGGCGACTTCGATAAATGGAGTAACGAGAATGTCGTATCACAAGCACAGGACTACACAAAGGAAGTTGTAAAAATAAACGACCTATACCAAAACTTTAGACGCTATCGCGGTGAGGAACCCATCCACACAACAGTATATACACACACAAAGGTCGACCCCGACATAGACGGCGGCGTATCGGCCTTCATTGCAAATGCTGTAACAGAAGAAGTGAAAGCCGATGAAAGGGACTATCAGCTCAGTACACAGTCAAAAATCCAACGGCAATGTGAAAAAGCGTTACGTCAAGATCACAAAGAAAAGAGTCTATCTATAACATTAAAATGTAAAATAAAAGAAAAAGAAAAA
>CAZIOF010000196.1:0-44387 GCA_964540745.1 uncultured Candidatus Marinamargulisbacteria bacterium | reverse complement strand
GTGCCTCCTTAACCCTATTAAAAAACAAATCTAAAGGGTTTCCAACTCATATATCCATACAAGGTCTTGAACGACTAGAAAACCAACGTGCTATTCATAACCCAAGCTTGTCCTCCGAAAAAATGATCACGCTTATCTTACATGGTTCCCGACTCTTTCAAGACCTCAAGGATAAGAAGCCCCTTACCCCGCCCAACCTTGATGATCTCCTGTCCGTTTCCTGGTATACAACGGCTCTGACAGCAGAAAAGGACCAAACCCTCGTATCTGGATCACTCCGTTTCGAGGACCCCAATGGCCGCCTCCATGCCAATCTTCAATCATATAAGAATCATAACCTAGACTCAAGCGGGAACCTACAATCATCACCTCAGCCTTATCGCCGAATCTCAAGCCATTACAACGAATTTTCAACAGGCCAGCAGCGAGATATCGTTGGTAATCAGAAACAGTTTGGGATTGAAAGCTATAGTAAGAATGCGCTCTTTCCTGGCGGTAAAAATTGTCTTCTCTGGGACCAATTACAATCCCCTGGAAGTAATAACAAAGAAGTCTTTCTTAAGTTTGAAGAAGTGGGTATGCCCAATCTATTAGACGGATGGCATGTAAAAGGCCTTGGCATATTCAAGCGAATTTGGCAATTCTATACCAATTTTGGAAAAAATATTCAGCATTGTACTAATTTTGGGAAAGGACGTGGCGCCACAGGCAAAACAAATGCCACCACCTGGAAGGAACATGTGAAAACAAACAAGGCTTTAGCCTCCCAATTTAAAACCTCCCTTAAGGCCTTAAAAGACGTTAACGGGTTACCCAAGAACATAAACACTTTAGCCCAGACTGTTCTAGACTATAAAGAATTTGGGTTTGATACCATGATGACCTCTTTACACGAATTAAATGAAACACCCTCTTCTGTTGAGGCCCCTAAAGACACTGATGCTGACACCTTTAAACAAACTATTACTGATATTCAAGATGAATTCAGACACACAATCGATAATTACTACACCTGGCTCTCCAAACAGGGCCATGCAGAAGATGCCGGTATTAGTCGTAAAGGAAACGAAGTTATCATCACCCCTTTTGAAAACACAACAGAATCAGCAACCCTAGACGCAGCATCTGGAGGATAGGCTCGCCCTTTGAGCACAAATATGATAGCTAGGCCCCCTAATGAAATAGAGAATTGGACCACATGGTACTATATGATTACAGAGCCATCTTCTGTTCAGATAAAGACCTGTGCTAGAATAGCCTCATGAGCACTACAACAGATATGCATTTTTCAATCATCTCCTTTAATGCCTTACATAAACGAAGTCTCACTAGCCTAGTTATTCCCGATGATGAGTATGAAGACACCCTTCTCACCTTTATGAAGAACTTCTGGCAAGATGGGATACTCAACCACAGGCCAAGTATTTATTATTGTCATAAACTTAGTGATTTCGATCACATTTCCAGCTACCTAACCCCCCATCAAAAGGATGGCTCCAAATACTACCCTATGACTGAAACGATCATCAAACCCTGTCTTGTCTTAAATTTAAATGCACTAAAACCCCAGTTCAGCATTAAAAACCTTAATCAGTTTGTTGAGACACTTACACAACTCATTCACACGCCTATTGAAGTATCCCATCAGCAGAAAGGGATCTCAATCATCCTAATTATGCCAAAAAGTACCCAAGAGACCCCTTTTTATTCACCTAAATTACACAAACAAATCGCCCCGTTCTATACCATTAGCCCAACACTTCTAGCCTAACCCCTATTTCTTGGAATTTTCGGTCAATTTTACCGATAATATTATAAGAAGGTTAAACATTTAAATAAGGAGTTGTTACTATTATGCAGACAGTACCCCCAAAAGACGCAGCAACTACATTGAGACGTCGCCGACCAATGACTTCTTCTACCCCACAAGAAAGGGAACAGGAAACATTAATCGACCCATATTTAGAATTGAAAGGGTTTATGATAGGGTCTATGAAATCAGCAGCAATGACCCCCGTAGTCTACATACTCGGCGGACCAATGCCTCTAGCGCTATATGTACTAGACATTATATTAACTGCATATGAAAAAAATGCCCAAATAACTGACATAAAAACGCAAGATCCAGGTCTATCTATTAGAATATATCAGGACTATTATCTAAATGCCTCACAAAAGCATATCCAAACGTGTCAAAAACAGCTAAGACAGGTATCACCTTACCTAAACGCGCTCTCTATATCAGGACTATTATCTAAAGGCCTCACACCTCGCACTATAATATCCGCCACATCATATCTAATATTAAGCCAAGCGCACAGATTTCCAGGCTCTGAGGACCTAGCTCGTCAACTAGCTAATCTACTCCATCATAAACCAAACAACCAAAATATCAGAGCTGCAAAGGAACTCGTTAATAAACTGCCTCAATTTCATTTCATATTTAACGCTCTATCACAACATGCTGGATATCCAGCTGTCGGTGAAATGATAAGCGCTCTCGCGGCCGCCACAATGGTAAAAAAATGTATAGAAGGCAAGCTAGATTAACTCTTAATTCCAACACAATCTACTTGACAACTAGCTAAGCAGACCCACAGCTGACCTAAAAGGTCAGCGACATAATTAAGGCAGGGGTTTTAGATAAATGTCATCCTGGTAAAATAGACTCATTTCTTGGCGCCATGAGAAACGCATTTCCAGATCAATTTTCTAGATATTCTTGGGAACATCAGCGTCAAGGTCTCTATGAGCGACTCTCATGTATTACAACGAGCATTCAGTCCACCACCTGTACCTATAAAGAAATCATTGAAAATCTCTTTCCCTTATCTGTCCGTATCTATGAATATCTCACAATGCGATTCTCAGAACATGATGCTGTTAGATATCTTTGCCACGACATAATCGCATTGATCCGATTACTTGATCATCATGAATGTATTCCAGAAGAAGAAAGATCTAGTCTTATAGAACAGATTGAAGCCCAAAAAGAATCCGCCTTTGATATTACCTGCATAACAACAGAGAACCCTATCGCCAAAACGCGTTTCTTGGATACAGCCACTTCCAAAAAAACAACAACAAGTAGACAACGTCCAGATAAAAAAAGTATGGATAGAACAAAGGATATGCATGCTGAGTTCAAAAGCACCGCCCTTTCTTTTAAAGCGGTTTGTGCGCAATTAAAAGAGGAAGAAGAGGCCGCATTATTTGATTGTAAATAAGACTAATAGCGCCTTATTGTCCTAAACACTACGGCTGATGTAACCCCACCGTCAAAGCCCCTGTTTTCCGTGTATCAGAAGCCCCATAATAAACCCCATCCCTTCTCAAAATACTTTGAACACTCCCTGAGGCATAAGAATTACGACAGATATAACCACGTTCTAATAAAAGCGATCGTGTATCAACACCAATCCCCTTCTCTAACCATAAAATATCAGGCTGCCACTGATGATGTATACGTGGCAAGATACTTGCTTCCGCAATATTATAGCCATGATCAATCACATTTAGGAGCACCTGTAACACCGTGGTAATAATACGGCTACCACCCGGGCTTCCTGTTGCTAAAACAAACCTACCCTCCTGAGTCACAATGGTGGGTGCCATACTACTCAACATCCGTTTTTCAGGTTCAATCGCATTATAAGAAGACCCGACAAGACCATAAGCATTAGCCACGCCGGGCTTGGCTACAAAATCATCCATTTCGTTATTAAGTAATATCCCCGTTCCAGGCACCATTAGTTTACTCCCATAACTAAAGTTAAGGGTATAAGTATTAGACACCACGTTCCCCCACCGATCCGAAATGGTAAAGTGTGTGGTTTCTGGCCCTTCGGTCAATAAGGATAAGGACCCTGACGAGATCGCATCACTTGGCGTTACTTTCTCTAATGATAAGTGTTCTCTAATAGTCTTGGCATAGGATTTAGATATGAGGCCCTTAACAGGCACATCCACAAAATCAGGGTCACCCAAATAAACAGACCGATCTGCATAAGCTCGCTTCATAGCCTCCGCCATGACATGAATGGTCTGGGCCGAATTATGACCCCATTCGTCCAAGGAATAACCTTCTAAAATATTCAGCAGCTGAATGAGATGAACCCCGCCTGAACTAGGCGGAGGCATGGCATGAATCGTATAACCCCGATATTCGCCTGTAACAGGTGTGCGCCATACTGGGCGATAGGCCTTCAAATCGGCATGGGAAATAACCCCGCCTTCTTGCTCCATAAACCGAACTATCTTATTGCTTATAGACCCATCATAAAACGCCTTTTCACCCTTCCGAGATAATTCAGTTAAGGACCATGCCAAGTCTGGTTGAAAAAGGCGCTGCCCCTGCTTCAGAACAGATCCATCAGAATTAAAAAAGACCTGTTTAGAAGCAGACGACTGTCCTAATCTATCTGATGCTTTAATCAAAGAACTCGCAAGGTCATAATCTACAATAAATCCTTCCCTTGCCAATCGAATAGCCGGCGCCAAAACGGCTTGAAGCGACATTGTTCCATAGCTCTCAAGAGCCGTAATAAGACCCAGTACCGTACCAGGGACACCTGCCGCTAATGGACTATACCGAATACGCGCCATATCCACATTCCCATCCGTATCAAGAAACATATCTTGTGAGGCTTTTAAGGGGGCCTTTTCACGATAATCCAGTGCAAGAACCTCATTAGAGGGTAATCGAAGCAACATAAACCCACCACCACCCAAGTTACCGGCTCTAGGTAAGGTCACAGCCAAGGAAAAGCCAACTGCAACAGCCGCATCAATGGCATTCCCACCCTGTTTAAGAATAGCTATCCCCACATCAGTCGCAAGTGCTTGTTGCGTCGCGACCATACCATACTCGCCTACAACAGGATGAAACCTATCCTCAGATGAATAAATCGGCTGGGCCAGTAACACCCGGCTAATAAGGAGTAAGTAACATCCAAGAAACATGAAACAGCGCAACATGATAGGGATCCTCTGATATATTTCGGGTAAAAACAGAACCTATTATACGCGATCCCTTAAAAGAAACAAATAAGTAACACTAGCTCCCCTGGATACCATCATTCGAGAAAGGTATCACCTCCGGCTGACTAGACCGGTACCAAATTAAATATCTTACCCCGGCACCCATTAACAGGATTATCAACTTTATGTAAAAGATGGCCTGCTTTTAAGGTTTCTATTTCCAAAATATTGAGACCAATAAGCGAAGGCCGCTTATGGAGACTGTTAACCTTGTGAAACCGATTAATAGGAACTACTTCAAGACTAGTTTCCTTGATTTTACGTCGTTTTCCAGACGGTTCCCCATAAGCAACGAAATGCTCAGTAACAAGATCTCTTTTAGTTCCTCCTTTTTTACCTATTTCATCGACTCTCGGAATAATAGGAAAACATCCCTCTGGGAGCCATGTGCCTGCCATCGTATGAATACCCATAGAACAAGTAGCTACATGGGGAGCCATAGACATATTATCCTTACCAGATTCCAACAATCCAGGCAGACTATCACCCAATAAAACAAGACGATTTCGTGATCGCAATGGACTACTCATCAATTGTGATACTTGTGAAATTTGCTTTCGCATGCAGCTCTGCCTTTTTTGGAAATATATTTTGGGTTACCATAGAACAATAGATTAAATAATAAGTAAATACTATTATATTTATATATTTAATTTATATATTTTTACGTTATTTTCAAATCAACCAATCGCCACATAGGGCGACATAAACCCAGTAAAACAAATAAAGTGAACCATCCCCCACCCCATATCAGTCAAGATCAATACAAGACTTATTCTGTTAATCATGAATGATAACTATTTGTAAGGTTCTTAATTTTTTGATAGGTTAATCATTATTATGAAACAGATAGAACTGAAACAATTACACATAAAGACATCTCTATTCTATATAGGACAACTTTTAGAATGGCCAACAGGGAATAAACTCTTAAATTTTCAACGAAAATACATATTTAAGGAAACAGCCCCCCTACTCATATTTAAAAAAGGGACACAAGTCCATCTTTTAGATGGATTTAAGCGCGCAGCACTCCTTAAACATAACAACACAAAAGTCGCCACCATTGAGCTATTTAAAGGGCCTCCAGTAGAAGCTGCTATTCTGTTACTTTCACAAAAGGAATCTGTGATTACGGATAATGCAATATCTAAAGCAAACTTTCTTCGTTTATGCATTGTTACACTAGGTTGCGATAGAGATACGACAATCACTAACATACTGCCCCTTCTTAACATTAATCCACATAAAGAAAATCTTCGAGCCTATCTGACTATTTCTAAACTACATCCAACTATAAAAGACTTCTGTCAGGAAAAACGGTTTTCTCTTCGCCAAATTAATCGCATCGCCCACTTCCCCTCGCAACTTACCCTAAAATTTCTAGACCTTCAGAATAAACTACACTTAAGCGCAAGCCTCTTCTCGGAAATATTAGGACACAGTTACGATATTATGCGTTCACAAGAACTAAACACAACCCAACTCTTTAACAAAATTGAAAGCCAAAGCATCCCCTATCAATCACCTCAGCAATATACACACGCGCTCAGAACCTTTCTGTACGAATGGCGACATCCTGTCCTAACTCACGTTAACAATGAAATAAAGGAGCTCTCAAGCAAGCTTAAACTTCCTAAGCACATCTCCTTCAGTTGGGATCCAAGTTTAGAAAATAAAGGTTGCGCACTTCACTTAAACATCTCTAACCATACGAATATAGCTGCAGACTTAAAGCAACTAGACTCTCTACCCTTTCAAACGCAATTAAATAAAATACTTCAGAAGATTTAAGTGAAACAGTTCTTGAATACGCCACTAATGCCTACAAGAAAGATAGAGTACACTTTCTAAGAAATATAATGAGAAACATCTTTCAAAGTCTTTTCACAATAGACCATGAAATGAAACTTATAGTTATTCCAAAATAGAAACCAAATACAACCAATAATAAGCAGGCCTTTAGTAAAGCTAGGTAAAAACCAGGCAATAACTCTATAGATCTAAAATAAATCTAATAGGGATTACCATCCAAATAAAGAATATTCAGCAAAAAAAAAGGGTGACAATACAATGTATTATCACCCTTAAAATTAATAGTTAAGTAACGTTACGAAAAAATTACTTTCTTTCTTCTGCGATTCGAACACCGATTCGACGCTCATCAATTTCTTGACCATCTAAAGCTTCTATTGCTTTTTTTGCATCTTCTTCAGAACCCATCTCTACAAAACCAAAGCCTCGTGACTTTCCAGTCATTCTATCTTTAATTATATTTGCCGAAACAACCTCGCCCACTTGTGAGAATGCGTCTCTTAATGAATCTTCAGTGGTGGCCCAGGCAATCCCGCCAACAAATAATTTTTTACTCATCTTTAACTCCTTACTGTTTTAACCAATAGCTTCAACAAATCATCCAAAACCGGTAAGTTGTTGGCTATTTGAAATATAAACCACCTTATAACATAGATAAATACTAAAGGTGATAAAGGTATTGTCCAACGGGACAACAATGATTGTCAAGGGACTATCTTATAGCAATGATTGAAATAGACTTTATTCAGCCTAAAACTAAAGCCCTTTAAATGTGATCCTTAAAGAATTTAATTGTATCAATCTGAACATCCACATGACCTTTTGTTTTATCGGAAAGAAAAATAAACTGCATTTGTAAAAGGCCACCGGATCCATTTTTTTGATCAGGATTCCATATCCCATCACCTATAACAGGATTCTGGTCATAAAATTGTTTAAAAGGGATTGTCACAACACGCCATCCATCCCAATCTAAACTCAAATTATAAATATATTTGTCATCAAACCCTGGACTAGATGAATTATTAGGATCCTTTTCAATACTCCAGTTCCCATTATCATCATCATACAGCTCCACTCGCATAACACCTTTACTTTTTTTTGAACTATGAATAACAAGTTTTAAGGTATCATACTGAGTCGCATCAATTCCAAAGTAAGTTCCACATCCTCCAATATAACCATTCGTAGTTCGCCCTGTAACTGACAAAGAAAGCGGATCTAAATAAGAAACTAATTTCTGATCGTTTTGCACAATCTCAGTATACAAATTACCGAATTGCCACCAAGATGGACTCTTTTTCAAATCACCATCTTCAAAGTTATCCACTAAAGCGACAGGGTTTTTCTTTGCAACCGGTATGGCCTGCCCAAAAAGCCCCTCACTAGGAGATATAGAAACAGCAAAAAGAGTAACTAGAACCACGTTAATAATCATTGCATTCATAATCTATCACTTATTTAAACATCGAGATGGTTAAAACTAACTTAGTATTAGGCGTAACTTTATATCGATTATCGATCTGAAAACCTCCTACCCATACTAAATGATTTTGATTAAAAAATAAAGGCACGTTTGCCCGCTTCAGAACAGGTATTTTTTTATCAATAAAATAGGACTTGATCGATTTTGTCCCTGTCTGTCCAAAGGGAATAAAGGAGTCCCCCTCACAACGATTTCGAACTAATAGATCTGGGGCTAAATAATCACCATCAAGATAGGCTACAAAAGTTGAGGATCGATAGTCATGCCTCTGCTTTTTCCCTAATGTACATGTTATCCATACTCCTAATGCATCTATCCATACCTGTTTGGAATTAATTCCCAAAACAGTGCTAAAAGATACATCCTCTTCAATCCGCTTTTTCTGGATACATAAATGTGACTCTGTCAAATAACCTTCATAGCCTCCTGGAAGACTAGTCCGTCCCGTTTTAGAAGACTCTAATAGCCTAACTAATGTATATACATGCTGACGAGAGAATCTGTGAGGCAGTGACTGAATCAAACGGTTATGAGTGGATAGGTATCGATAAAACAAGCTCAGTATATGCTGAATCAATAATGCATTATCATTATTATTTAAAGACTGAAAAACAGACCGATTTATCTTCGTTACAACATTATCCAAAATAAGGTCATCTAACACTGGTGAAAAACGTGTATAGGCTTTTTTATATAATCGTTGATTATATAGCGCGTATGACTGAATATGTTGACGATAGTTTGGGTTTATAGCGTCAACCTTTGGAATCCCCTCAAGCCGAAGTTTATTTCGCTGATAAACAGACTGTTCATTTGTGGGATCCGTTATAAACTGACTTCCACGTAACAATAATGCCTTACGAATAGCTTGTTTCGATAAAGATAACAACGGCCGATAGAACATAATCCCTCGAGTAACCTCTAAGCAAGAAAGAATGCCCTGATTATGACTAACGGCTGAACGACCTATCTGTTGAATAAAGGTTTCACAATGATCATCAAGATGGTGCCCTGTTAACACTTGAGAGATATGTCTTAATTTAGCAACATGAATTAAGTAAGATCTCCGACAATAATGACCCGCCATTTCAACAGAACACCCATATCGCTTAGCATAGGCCAAAATAGGTAAATATTTAATTATTATAGGACATCCTACAGAATGCTCAATTGATTTAATATGAGCGTTATCTAAAGGCCAATCGTTAGGCCTTAGCCCATGATTAAAATGAATAACATGAACCAAATTTTTTGAAAAACGCGATAACGTATCCTCCAGCAAATAGGTACTATCCATCCCTCCTGAAAAAGACACTAGAACAGGCTTATTATTATCGACAAGACATCTCTTATCGGTACCGGACATCATCATCTACATCTTTGTTGGCGCAGAAATCCCAAGAATACCTAAGCACAATCGAAGACATTCTCTAGTTTGAGACACCATAATCAAACGTTTCTTTTTCTCTGTGTCTGAGGCTTTTAAAATAGGACAATCCTCATAAAAATGATGAAATAATCGAGCCAGTTCCCAAGCATACTGCGTCAATTTATGAGGCATTAACAACTGAGCAGATTCCCTTATCGTATCGTAACATTGTAAACAATGAAAAATCAGGCGACGCTCAGTCAATCGAAATTTATTTACTGACAATGTCTCAGAAGAAAAATCGCCGGCCTTCTCTAAAATACGACAAATTCTTGCATGAGCATATTGAATATAATAAACTGGATTTTCATTGTTTTTTTTCTTCGCAACATCTAAATCAAAATCAATATGGGAGTCTGGACTTTTTTGGATTAGAAAATAACGTGTTGCATCAACACCTATTTCATCAACAACCTCATCTAAAGAAATCAGTTCTCCCGTCCGCTTAGACATTTTAACAGGCTCTCCATCTCGTAATAAATTAACCATTTGCCCTATCATAACGTTAAGTACTTCATTATCAGGAGTGGTTAAAGCCTTTATAGCCGCTTTCACACGTGGTACATAACCATGATGATCCGCCCCCCAAATATTGATTAACCTGCCATACTCACGTTTCAATTTATTCCGATGATAAGCAATATCAACAGCAAAATAGGTATACTGCCCATCCTTTTTAATCAATACTCTATCTTTAGTATCACCAAATTCAGTGGACTTAAACCATAAAGCCCCTTCTTCTTCAAAGGTATATCCCTTTATAGTTAAATCTTGAATAGCCTGTGCCACTTCATCATCATCATGAAGTAATTTCTCAGAAAACCAATTATCAAACTGAACACCAATACGTTTAAGTGAGGCCCTTTGAGTTTTAAGATTTTCTTGTAGAGGATCCTCATCCAGCTGAGCTAATTCCTGAACATAATGACCATGATACCCCTCATCCGGAATAGAGCGACCCTCTTTCAGCGCATTAACACTATCATAAAAAAGACGTACCTGATTACCTGCATCATTAATATAAAATTCAGACGATACAACATGATCGGTATAGTTTAATAAAGCATTTAATACACTACCTAAAACAGCCCAGCGCCCATGCCCAATATGAAGAGGGCCGGTAGGATTAGCCGAAACATATTCTAATAAAATAGGTGTTTTTGACACAGAAAAAGAAGGTTTTTTTGAAAAAAGAGCACTAAACTGATTCCATAAAAGCGTGTCAGACAAGGTCAGATTTATAAAGCCATTCAAGGGCTCAAAGCGAATAGCCTCACTTAATTCTTGTGACTCAAGTTTTTCACAAATTTCAAGTGCAATACTCTGTGGAGAACGTTTCAAAACTTTTGTTAACATAAACGCACAATTGGTTGCATAGTCACCATGAGAATCATGTTTAGGCAACTCCAACAAAATATCTTTTGGAAATTGATACCCTAACTGCGCAAGCTGAGCTGAAAGACGTCCCTGCAAATCTAACTTAATCATGGTCAAAGACCTCCTTCTCTAATTCGCGTATTCTAGGAGTTCGTGAAATCATTGTCATCAAATTAACTTTTGTAATACGCTTTCTAGGATAAAAATAATCCCTTTCAGACACAATGCCCCAGTCCAAAGCCGTTTGAATATAGGGTAAAGCCCAATGATTCTTTGGAATATCTTTAAAAGCCTCTTTTCTAGAAGAACTCAATTCAAAGCCTTCATCTAATAATTGAGCACGAATCAATACGGAGAGAGCTTCTGCTCGCGTAACCAACTTATAAGGCTTAAATAGTCCTTTGTTAAAAAGCGAAAACAGCCCTGTTTTAACAGATGCTTGAAGTATATGATAGTCCTGACTTTTAGAGTCAATATCCAAAAGAAAAATGGCATCTAAGATCGGTTTTTTAGAAGAAAAATGATAGACCTGATCGATAACATTCGCTAACTCACGACGAGTAATAGTTCGATTTGGATGAAATTCATTAACAGGACTCAAAATCTTCAAGAAACGAAGCTTTGCCATAGCGGTCTCCGCCCAATGCTCAACCAAATCTAAATAGCCTTCCCCCTTATAAATAATCATCTTTGTCTGAGTATTATTACGGTCAATAACAAACTTATTTTTGCCATCAACAAGTGGTAATTTTAGTAAATACCTTCCTTTAATATCAATTCGAACAGGTTGATCATTAATAAAGAAAATTTGAGGAGGGTTCATTATGCCCTTAAAAACGACCTCATCATCCACTAAAAACTCACCCGGTTCTGGCGTCAACAACGTAAATTCTTCAGTCGATTCACGTTGATTCTTGTCATTTATTAAAATCGTATACAACGTCTTATTCAATTCCGTTAATTCAGACTTTGAAAGGGTATAACCCTCTTCAAATGACAATAAACGTATGACTTTTTCAGTCACATGGGGTAACCGAGAAACAAGCGTATAAAATAGTGACCAATCAAGCATTTTATCAACCTCTAAACGATCTGATGTTTCAAGAAACTGATGCTGATAAGTCTTAAGAATAAATTTTGTTGTCCAATGATCTGGATTAATATCGCTATAAGGCAAGGTTGTATTATGATGAACAAAATCCAGCTCAAAAGCCTTTGCAATAGCCATAATATATTCAAGCTTAGATACAGGATAATGAGGCTTAAACGATCCATCTGGATATTCCGCCATAAATTTATGCTGAATAACAAATGAAATAGCAGGCCCAGCCCAATAATTATCAGGAATATCATAAAAAAGCGATTGTACGGGTTGGGGTTGACCCTCATTTTTTAATTTATAAATAAAATAAGCCAAATCTGAACGTGTAATATAATCCTTTATTAATCTATCTTTTTTAAAATGGACAAAATCAGAATTTACAAAGAGCATAAGTTCACGACTTTTCAAATCGCTATCACGTAAATCTTTAGGCTTATCTAAACGAAGAACCTTTCGACGTATCGTCACCCAATTATAATCAAGATCTACAAACGATATCATCACATTTTGTTTCCCTCGCTTTTCCAATTCAAATGAGCTCACAACACGTCCATCCTTGCGTGTCTGAAATCGTTTACCATTAATAAAAACGTCACCCAAAAATCGGTTAACGACCTTAACCTGAATTTTTGAAGAGGTTATAACTTGATCCGAATGAGGTTCATATATTTCAAAGCGATTTTCAAAACGAGTAGGTATATAATCACCAAAATAAATGGACTCAATGCTTGAAGAATCACGAACTGAAACCGCCGCCAATAAGGAAGTGGCACACAGATAGATGAGACAAAAGATAATTGTCCTAGGAAACTGAAACAAGAGCTTAAACATAGTTAAGTTACACTTATATGACAAAATAAAACTACTAAACGTTAAAAGGTGGTGCCGAGAGGCGGAATCGAACCACCGACACAAGGATTTTCAGTCCTCTGCTCTACCGACTGAGCTATCTCGGCAAGGAATTCTGGAGCCGGCGATCGGAGTCGAACCAACGACCTACTGATTACAAATCAGTTGCTCTACCAACTGAGCTACGCCGGCTTATATACAGAAAATTCACTTGAACTAATTACTAAATTTTAGGAGATATTCCTAAAAGGCAGATGAAATTCTATCCAATAATATTCATTCTGTCCAGAGGTTGCATCCTAAAACAAACGGTTATAACCGGTGTCTGAAAGTCACCCCTTAATCGCCTTCAACATCTATCGCCTCACGAATCTCATCCATACGCCTCATATGACGAAGTTTACGTCTTTTTTCTTCCAGATCCTCAATTTTATCATCCAATTTCCCCTCTATGTGGTCATACTCTTGCTCATCAGCATATCGTCCAGAACCGCCTCTCTTAGATCTTGAGCGCTCAGGTCGCTTTGGAGGAAATCTTTTTTTCTCAAGACGGCGATTGTTTCTTTTAGGTTCTTTTTGATATTGGGGTGAGTCTTTCAACAATCGTTTTATACTAGAATACTCATCCTTTTGAGCAAATGCTAAACCCAATTTCAAGTAAGCATTAAACCGCATCGATCCGTCAGAAAAAACATCTTTATAACCAATAATACCTAAATCAATATAATCATTAATATTAAAGCCAATCTGAGCATAGACATCTTTTGTGTTGTATCCAAAACCACATTCTAAAGTCTCCATAAACACTTTACGTCCATATACCGATATATTTCGCCAAAAATATCTTGGGTTATCGGCAAGATCACGTAGTTCAGTTAGGGGGATTCCCAAATTAACAGACATATCCTCACCTGATAAAACAGCTGCCGACAGGCGTAACCGCTGATTTGTTTTCAAGGCTACCCCATTATTAATAACACCATTCCAATTTGCATCTTTATAGTAAGTACCACCTACATCATTGACTACAAAGCCCATATAGAGTTCCTCTAGGGGTGTAAAATAAAACCCAAGATCTGTACCAAACCCACGTCTCAATGACTCTGAATCGTCAATATCTCGGTAATGATAATATTTAAAATTCAAACCAGCCGTAAAAAAACGTGTCTGTTTGGCCCAAGTAGCCAGTAACTTATACCCCCCATTAGACAATGTATAATATCCCCCATCTTCCATACTCTCATCATCAATATAAACAATATTTTTTGTAAAGTTCTCTCCAAAAAATTCCATACTAAACCCAAAATGTCCCAAAGGAATATGATAAGCAACCTTATTCCTATTATTTTGGCCATAATAGACCGGTAAATTATCAGGAATATGCAATAAAAAGTGTCCATTAAAAACACTGGTCGACACGCCATAGAGCATCCCGACTTCTAAAAATCGCTTATGAAACGAAAGTTCAGCCGGATTACGAAATAGAACGTCCGTTTCTGAAGAGGATAAATAAAGCGGCGATAAAACACCCGTCCGTTCTATAGCATGAAGTCCCAACGTCATCATCAATGTCATCAATAATAAACTATATTTAATCATCATCACAATCCTCTCGACATAGCGTTAGTTTAAGCTTGAAAATAGCTTACCTCTTAAACTATAAAGCCCAAAAAGCACGCAACGCGTTGAACAAGTACTGACGTCAATTTTGACATAAATAGAGGGATAATTCTAGTTTAGAAGCTAATTAATACGAGTTTATCGGTATTGTTAAACGCTCATATAGTTTTAATAGAAGAAAGACACAAAGCACACGTTTATTGGAGTATAAAAAACTATTCTGCGCCCCTCCCTTTTAATAATTTAGCAATATCTTCACGACCTTTCATAACCATCACATCTAAGGGTGTTTTTCCAGAACCATTTCGTTCATTTATATCAATTTCAGAATCATCAAGCTCCTCCAAAATAAGTTGATATACCATCCGTCTAATATAGTCTTTATGAAGAATGTTGTATTGACTAATAAAATTAGAATTACAGGTTGTGAGCATCCAAATTAGATCGTCTTTTTTCTTAGTATCACAATATAACCAAATATCTTGAAACGATTGAAGACCTTCATAATGGAGCTCCCCTAAACTAATCTTTCGAAGAACAATCTTTATAAACATGTCATTCTGAAACTCTATTGCCAAATTAATTGGCGTTTTCCCTTCTCTATTTATTTGGTTTAATAACACCTGGTCCATAGCATAATCACAAATAGCCATCAATCGATGCCGTTGTGAATGTTTTTCTTGGGCATGATCACAACAAATATGGAGTAAGTTCTGGCCTTTTTCATCTTGAATATCTGTCTTTGCACCAGCCCTAATTAATCGCTCAACAACAACATACTGCCCCAGAGACAACGCCATATCCAATGCTGTTTCCTGGCTCTTATTATGATGATTAATATCATATTTAGCACATATTTCTTTAACAAAAAGACTATCTAAAACATCTTCAAACCTGCAATCTGAAACAACCACTCTTTTTTGTATAATACACTGAAGAAGACTATTTCCGTGCTGATCAATAGAGGATAACTCATTACAAGTAGATAAAGATGACTCAAATTGTTCCTGTGTAAGGACAAGGCCATGGGATTGATAGGGCAAAACAAGGGATTCCTTGAGTTTTAACGACTTGATTAACTCTTTTTGATTTGATGTAAACATGTGCGTTCATACTCCCTAGTAAGGTTATTACAACAACATGATTGAACACAAAACAACTATCTGACACATCATAGATACGTCTAGACAAATCCTTAGTTCAAAAACAGACTATTGCAATCCCCCTAAGAAGGTCATACCCATATTCTAGAAAAATTAAACACACTATCCGAAGAAAAGGTGCCCCCATAAATCATAGCACCGCTACTGAGGATCCTTCACATTCTTAAACCGTGAAATGACACGATCAAATAAAAAGATAGGAACACATCGGCTAAGCCTTAATGCCCAAACGATCGGTTTAGGAAAAGCAAATAAAGCTTTTTTTTTCTTAATCGCACGATAGATATGGCTAACACCTTCTTCTGTCTCCATTAAAAATGGCATATAAAACCGATTCTTATCCGTTAGAGGCGTCTTAATATATCCTGGGTTAATCATAGATACACATATCCCATAAGGCTTAAGATCAATACGTAAACTTTCAAATAAGCTCACCATAGCGGCCTTGCTAGAACAGTAGGCGCCTGCACCAGGAAGTCCTCGATAAGACGCTAAGCTTCCAATACCTACCAAGTGCCCAGATCCCCTCTTTGTCATCACAGGGATCAACCTTTCTAAAAAATAACTATGGCCAATAAGATTTGTTTTCCAGGTTTTCTCGAATACATACGCATTAAATACTTGTCCTTCAGAGGAAAGACTAATACCTGCATTAGCAATAAAGGTATCTACCTCGCCTAATTCATCCAATATTTGTTCAACACATGCCTTTACGGCTTGTTTATCAGTAATATCACAGGGATAAACGACCGCTTTCCCACCCAATTCGTGACAGCGATCAACCACATCAGAAAGTTTTTTTTCCCGACGCGCAATAAGGGCTAATGTATGACCATCACGTGCAAATCTATAAGCTAAAGAAGCCCCTATACCAGAAGAGGCTCCCGTAATAACTGTAATCATTAAACATGTCCTTCGGTTAGATATATCATTGTGATTTATGTTCTAAATGTTTTTGTAAGGCCAGTACCGAAACAGGGTTCTGACACGTTAACTTGAACTCATACGCTGTAGCCCCTTTTTCAACAAGATAAACATTAAATGACGTTAATGGTTCACGATCAAAAGGGTTGCGAGTCATGTCATATGTCTGAGAAAAATTGTCTAACTCAATGAAATTATAGGTTTGTTTTGAGCGTAATGCAACACAAGGAAAACGTTTGATAACACCAAATAAAAGACTATTTTTAAAACCTCCCTCAACCAATCCTACATAAGATTGCTCTTCCCAAGGATCAATCTCAAGCCTTTCATTAGCAGATGCCTCATGTCGAATATTAAAGATTACTTTCTGGGAAAGTGCCTGCTGAAGAACAGGCGGTTCACAAGGACATGTTTCTGTTACCAATGACGGCATAGAGTCTTGAGACCGAAGATAAGTCGCTAACTCATTAAATGTTCGACTGCCCTCGTAAATCTCTAATAAGTACGAATGAAAGTTCTCAGGATAGCGTGTATCCCGACAAGGCCCATCTGAACAACAATAAAAACGATGACGTTGTTTAACAAACTCAAAACGAGTCGCAGGCATACTATCTAAAATATATGGTTTTAAATCACCATGATTGAGAGCACAAAGATAGACTAACCCTTCAGAAAAAGAAAAATCCATATAGCCAGAATTAATCCAAAACTTTAATTCAGTTGCCATAGAGACAAACAGCTCCCTATCTATCAGCAGTTCAGGATGCTTCCAGATCCAAAATAATGCTTTGCAAAAAAATACTGACTTATCATTTAGATCATGGCCAGATCCAAGTTTAGAACAACGCTCCAAACTCTCCAATACCTGTCGCCTATCTTTCTTCTTTGACAAGTTTATCTTAGATTGAACAACACGATGTATCGAATCAAGCTTAAATCTCGCATAGTCTGGAGAAATATTCGACACTAACAAATCTGCTGTCAGAGATAATAATATATCTACCATATCATCTGAATGCTTATGATGCATCCATCGAGAAAACGTCTTAGATATAGAACTCATCTGTGGAGCCGAGTTTAACATTTAGTAAGTCAAAATAGCCGAAAGAACTTCATTAAGATGAGTTGATATAGACGTATTCTTATGGAGCGTTTCCAACACCTTCTTCATGTTTGATTTTGGCAACTCCGGCAACTTTTTTAACTGAGAAAACCCCTTGGCTAACCGTGATGATAAGCTTGGATTAAAGCTATCTATTAAACTAATTTTTTCACCTATAAAGTTGTACCCGGATCCAGATGGGTGATGAAAAAGGTGATGATTACCAATAAAGGTACCATACAATGCTCGCATTTTATTTGGATTTTTGGAATCAAAAGAAGGATCTAATTCAAGCCGCTTAAGCTGTTCCAACGTTGAGTCATGAGGTGAGGAGGCTTGAATAGCAAACCACTTATTCATCACTAGAGGGTCCTGAACCCATTGTTGATAAAACGCACTAAGCGCCTGCTCATATCCCGGCAACCGATGATGAACCATAAGTTTCAACGCAACCTGACTATCCGTCATGGTTTTAGCCTGTTCAAATTGACTCTTTATAAGCGCATGTTCCCCAACTCTTACTAAATAATGTAAGGCCTTATTTTTCAATAATCGTTTCGCCATACTAAGACTATCTCTCGTATCACCTAAAACAGCATGCTGTTCAAGATAGTAAGATCGTAAAGAAGGCGCAAGTACAGATGCCAATAATGATATAAAATGCTCACGAGCCTCATACGCTAATTGATAATCATAATAGCCATAGTGTTCAACTAGTAACGAAACACTAGGAACAGACAATGCCTGGGCAACAAAAGAAGGGTCCTCTACAGAGCCTTTCAAGAAACATAAATAAACAGAGACATCTTCTTCTGTTAATGGAACAGCTGTTTGAGAGCGCATCGCTTCCATAATTTGAACCAAACATCCATAGGAATAACGTTGAGAAGCTTCATATCGATTAAACAAATCTATATCAGACTGAATAAGGCATTTCAACTCAGTAGTTGAATAATCCCGTTTCAAAATCACAGGTGCCGAAAAGTGTCGGAATAAAGAAGGGACCGGTTTTTCCGACACATGATCAAGAACCAATTCTTCATTATTTTTCGACAACGTCCACAACGTAGAATCTACCTCTTTTCCTAAACGTCGAAACTTTAAAGGCTGTCCTGATTGTCCTATCAACCCTAGTACCACCGGTATAATAAAGGGAGCTTTTTTCCCAGACTCAGGTGTTTTAGGACATGATTGACAAACCTTAATGAAATACTGTTTCGTCGTCTCATCATAATGATCAGAAACCTGACAAACCGGTGTCCCCGCCTGATTATACCAAGACGTAAAGCCTGATAAATCCATACCCGAAGCTTTTTGCATCGCCCAAAGAAAATCTTCTGTACAAACCGCCTTACCATCAAATGTTTCAAAGTAGAGGTCCATGCCTCTTCGAAAAGCGTCTTTACCAATGATCGTATGAATCATTCGAATTACTTCAGCCCCTTTATTATAGACTGTAGCTGTATAAAAGTTATTAATTTCAGCATAGAAAGCGGGTCTAATAGGATGAGCCATAGGGCCCGAATCTTCCAAAAACTGATATTCACGCAACACACGAACATCTTGAATACGTTTCACAGGGCGTGAATGCATATCTGCAGTAAACTCTTCATCTCTAAAAACAGTAAGGCCTTCTTTAAGTGTTAACTGAAACCAATCACGACAGGTCACTCGATTACCTGTCCAATTATGAAAGTATTCATGGGCAATCACACGTTCAATTCCTTGATAATCTGCATCTGTTGCTGATTTAGGATCGGCCAATACATATTGAGAATTAAATATATTAAGTCCTTTATTTTCCATAGCCCCCATATTAAAGGCATCAACAGCTACTATCATATAGATATCCAAATCATATTCTAAACCAAAAGTATCCTCATCCCAGCGCATGGCCTTTTTGAGTGAGGCTAAAGCATGGGCACATTTATACGCATTCCCCTTATCTACATAAATTTCCAACGCGACATGTTTTCCAGTACAAGTAACAAAAGTATCTGAAACTCTATCAAAGTCCCCTGCCACCATAGCAAACAAATAGCTTGGTTTAGGGAAAGGATCCCGCCAGGTTACAAAATGACGACCTTTCTCTAAATCGCCATCAGCAACCTTATTTCCATTCGCTAACAGAATAGGATAGGTCTCTTTATCCGCATGAATAGTCGTTGTATACTGACTCATCATATCAGGCCTGTCACAAAAATAAGTCATTCGACGAAACCCTTCAGGCTCGTTTTGAGTGCAGTAAATAGAACCCGACTTATATAACCCTTCCAAAGCAAGGTTCTTATGCGGATAAAGCCGTGTCTTTATGGTTAGTGTCGTTCTTAAATCTGAAACAGATCGAATAATTAAATGCGTCTGAGTACAGTCATAATCGGATTCGGAGAGAAGTTCCCCATTCTTCTCCACCAAGAGCAATTCAAGTTCTTCACCATTGAGACAAACATCTATTTTCTCTGAATCTACTTTTTCAATGACCATTGTATGGGTAACAATCGTCTCTTGTTCAAATAATTCAACGGTTAATTGAATAGTCGGTACTTGAAATGCTAAAGCCTGATAATCCTTCAAATAAACGCTTTTTGGAATGTCGGTTTGTATGGTTAACTTTTTTTCTTCCATATGACTATCTAACCCCTATATTATATGATTTTAGTTTTAATCTAACTATAACATAATACCAAAACTATATAGTGAGACTAACAGAATAACAACAAAATTATTTGTCAATTCTATCATACATAAAAAAGGGCTCCTCTAAACGAGAAGCCCTTAAGCATTATCAGAGACTAAAACAAACGTTTATATCAACAAACCAAAATTATAACCCACCAAGAGTTTAGCTGAAGATTTATCATTAAACACACGTCCAATACCAATACTAAATTCATGGGAAATATGTTTAGAAAAGTTTTTTGACACACCATACCAAAGCTCAATTGAAGGGACAACATTGGACCCAAACATGGTCACTTCATCACCTGAATATTTATTTAACCCTAAGGTAAATTGAACAAAGTCTTCTGTTTGGAACATATCACCAGTTAGTTTATTTAATCCTGTCGTATACACACGATAACCAGCATAACCACCCAGTATCCCTGTCTTAATCTGTTGTTCAGTATCAGGGTTATAATGAGTCCCAATAAGGTAAGAAATATCCTTGTTTTGTGGAAGTTCAATATTAATATTCAAATCCCCTACACCAAAAAGACTTAATAAATTTGACGTTAATATCATCTGCTGACTCTGTTGTCTTGCCATTAACCCCGTTGTCGTTATCATCACGACTAACAAGACACCTAACATTTTATTTAATTTAATCATGTTAATATCCTCCTTTATCTTTTTTAATTATCGTATATAGTTCTTAAAAATCCCACGTTATACCACACTACAAAATCAGCCCAAAATTATACCCAACCATTATCTTTGTGATTGAATAGGTATTAAAAATACGACTGACACCTATGGCAATATCATGGGTTAAATCTTTGGGGTAGGTCTTTGAAACCCCATACCATAACTCCACCGAAGGGCTATAAATACCCTCTATATCAAATGATCCTGTAGGAACAAGTGAAAACTTATTTATACCACCTGTAAATTGAATATAGTCTTCCACATCAACGGTCTTATGAAAAAGGCCTGTGTAAATTCTATAGCCAATATACCCACCCACTTCACCAGATATTTTTTTAGAAACTGGATCTGGGTTCACATGAACACCTACCAATAACGAGTTATCAAAAGATGAAGGTAACTCCAAATTCACATTTAAGTCTCCCACTCCAAATAAACTCACCAGATTTGAAGTAAGAACAGGTGACGTAGACCCATCCCTAGCTAATAAACCTACCTGAAATACTATTAACATGACTATCCCCAGGAATATTCGTTTAAACACTATCATTTTTTTCTCCTTTTATCTTAAACCTTATAGTTAATACGCAATAAATAAAAATACCTTGAACAACAACACCGATAATATGGACGAATAACATCATCATTATTTCTCCCTTTTAAAGAACCTAATCACTACCCCATCTTTTCTCTGAAGATTATCAAGCCAATGGTCTATACAAACAATTTTTAAATTTCATAACAACCTCCTTCATTAGTAGTACACCACACTAACTGCAAGATTAGTGCCTGCTATAAATCATCAACAAAACAAAAAAGTGAAGATCGTTTTCCATAAATTGTATACTCATGATACAATTTATGATCATGAAAACGTTAAAAGGCACCGAAAAAAACTACCTTGAGTTAGTGCTCCAAGCCATGCTCAAAAACCCTTTTGGGCCAGAGAGACAGGATATCGATAAACAAATTTTAGGAAAAACAGTGCACCTCCATCACAATAAACGACGGCAACTCGTTTATGAACATGTAAAAAACACCTGCACCTCATTGACAAAAAACAATCGTATATCCTACCAAGACTACAAAGATAGAGACCGCTTATTAATAAAGTACACACTACTGTTTCAGACATACCATCTTTATAGCAATCAGCTCGATATACTTATTCAAACCCAACTAAAAACACCTCACCAATCCATTCAAGTACCTTTTGCCAATGAATTTTTAGACAAACTACACAAATACGGGTTTGATAAGAAAGCATGCTTAAAATATCTAGCCTTATGCTATCAAATTCGACGTACCTATTACTTTATCGAGCAACACGTTCACGGTGAAAGCACATCCATAAACCAGTTACGCCAACAAATCTGGAACAATATCTTTACTAAAAACATTCAACACTACGACCAATTCTTATGGGATCGAATGGACGACTTTTCTATTTTAATCCTAGGAAAAACAGGAACCGGAAAGGGCGTTTGTGCTGCCGCTATCGGTTATTCAAGCTTTATCCCCTTTGATGACACTAAAGACAGATTTAAAGAAAGTTTTTGTCAAACATTTCAATCTATCAACCTCTCCCAGTTCCCCGAGTCTCTTATTGAGACAGAATTATTTGGCTATGAAAAAGTGGCGTTTACCGGTGATGAACAATCCAAAAAAGGTCTTTTGAACTCAAATAGCTCCTATGGGACCCTCTTTCTTGATGAAATCGGAGAAGTCTCTCAACCTATTCAGATCAAATTACTCCGAGTTCTTCAAGAACGCGAATTTACCCCAGTAGGGGGAACAACAACACTCCCTTTCAAAGGGCGTATTATCGCAGCGACTAATCGATCTATAGCCGAATTACGTGACGAAAAGCGGTTACGAGATGATTTTTATTTTCGTCTCAGTTCAGACGTCATTCAAGTCCCTTCTCTACAAGAACGAATCGAAAGTACACCACAAGAGTTAACTCGCCTCATCACTATTTTATTAACTAAAATTATTGGGCACTCCGATACCACACTCCAAAAACACTGTTCCAGTACACTCAAAACAAATATTCCGAAGCATTACCACTGGCCAGGAAACGTCAGAGAATTAGAACAAGCCCTTCGTCAAATCCTTATCAAAGGATCTTACCAACCTTCCATGTCTATATCATCACAAACAGAACAAAACCAATTAACCCAAACAGCAGAATCTCTTTTATCTGAGCATTGTTATAGACTCTTCCAACAATTAGGGTCCTATCAAAAAGTTTGACAAATTGCTCAACTAGACCGCCGTACCGTTAAACGCTACATCGAACACTACGACAATAACAATCTAACCTAACGACACAGAAGACTGAACATGAAGACGTGAATACCGTTGGTGAACAATCACCGGTAATACGGTCAAAACTAACACAAAAACAGCGACACAATAAAGAACCCACTGAACAGGCCATCCGTAATCTAAAGCAACAGCTAAGGGTAAGGGGCCTAAAGCCGTCACACCATTCCGAATCATGCTCACCATCCCCTTAATCCCACCGATAAAAGAAACCCCATAGAGCCGTGTCCATACCATAGTCATAATAGGACTGGATGTTCCTAACGCCCAACCAATAAGCCCCAAATAAAGAAACATCATCCAAATACCACCACCCATACCTGCAACAAAAGTTCCAACTGCTAAGAAAAGAACCATAAGTACAAAAGGTATTAAGGTACTATACCTGTCCACAATAGGCCCCATCAACACAGAACCCAACGCCTTCATACAGGCATAAAAAGCCAATCCATAGGCGACCCAAGCAATATCCCAGCCATGTGAAGCAAATAAGGTTTCTTGATGATACAACAATGCAGTAATGACCACCGGCGATAAGGAAGACGCCGTCACCACCATATAAAACGCAGGATCTCGAACAACATGGGATAACGAACAAGACTGTTCATAACCATCTTCCGAATGATGAGTCGCTTCTCCCTCCAAAAACTGCCCCTCAGAAACACCAC
Organism: uncultured Candidatus Marinamargulisbacteria bacterium; assembly: GCA_964540745.1. Lineage (GTDB taxonomy): Bacteria > Margulisbacteria > Marinamargulisbacteria > JABIPA01 > JABIPA01 > CAZIOF01. The sequence goes on along the minus strand of CAZIOF010000196.1, from coordinate 20,118 downwards.
TTCGCTTCAATAAAAAGGGATGAACAGGCCAAATAACAACGACACAACTTAATGCAAAACAAAGATAAGTCCAACGCCAACCGACAAGCGACATAAGTAAGAGCGTCAGACTTGGATAAAGGATCTCAGATAAGGGATAACCCAATGTAATAAGTCCCTGAGCACGCCCCCTATTCCTCTGAAAAGCCTTAGCTATCACCGTGCTCCCAAGAATACCAAAAACGCCTTGTCCAAATAACCGAATAAGAAAAAAACCTACCCCTAATACCCACCATTGCTGCATCGTCCCAATACATACACACCCTAAAGCCATGCCTAAAAAGACCCACTTCAACAACACCTGAGGCCCCAGACGATCAATCGACCGACCAATAGGTGTTAACAACAAGGAGGCCAATAAGGTTGCTATCGAATAGGTCATTGCAATAAGGGTATGAGACACAGCCAGCGATTCTTGAAATGAGAGAATAAAAAGGGACACAATAAAGGTCTGTCCAGGTGCCGAATAAACAATCTGAAACATACCAAAAAGCAGTACTATAGGGTAACGTCTAAGTAACAACCACATTCTTATACAAATGCCAATCGATATAGCGGGGAAAACGCCTCCCCATCCGCTTTGGAGACATCATCTCCTGCCAAGGTCATCGCTGTTCGAATCAATCCTAAATGGCTATAAGCCTGAGGAAAGTTGCCACGAAACCCTTTCGTTACAAAATCAAGCCCCTCACTCATTAACCCCAAATGATTCGTATAGGTCAACATAGTCTCAAAATACTCTCGTGCTTCATCTTGACGACCAATACGATACAAACTATCAATCATCCAAAATGTACAAATCGTAAAAGACGTTTGAGGTTTTCCAAAATCATCAACCCCCTTATACCGGTACATTAAGCCATCTTTACTCAAGGTCTTATAGGTTTTATTCACAGTACTCACATACTTGGGATCATCTGCCGAAACAAACCCATAATCAAGCATCAATAAGTTAGCCGCATCTAATTCTGTACCTCCATAATATTGGGTAAAAGCACCCACTTTAGCATTCCAACCATGGTCTAAGATATCCTGTTTAATAACGAGTCTAAGTTTAGACCATTCTGACACATAGTGTTTCTTATCCAATAAATCTGCGATACGCGTCGCTCGATCAATGGCCACCCAACACAAGACCTTAGAGAATACAAAATGTTGCTTCATATTACGAAACTCCCAGATACTATGATCTTTATGCTTCCAATTGGTTTGAACATGACGTACCAAAGACCTCACAATTGTCCATAGTTCATCCACATCATGAAGCTGGTCCTTGAACAAGGTAAACATTTCATAGAGCAAATCCGCTAAAATACCATAGATATCATGTTGTTTTTGTTTGTACGCAGAATTCCCTATACGAACCGGCTTAGAGGCCCTATACCCCGCCAAATGATCTAACTCTTTTTCAGTCAACACTTTTTCACCATGAAGCCCATACATAATCTGAATACTATCGTTCTTAAAGGGAATGACCTGGATCAAAAAGTCTAGAAACCGTTTAGCTAAATGAGAATGACCTAAATTAACTAAGGTCGAAATAGCTAAAGAGGCGTCACGAATCCAACAGAATCGATAATCCCAGTTCCGTTCTTTACCAATAACTTCAGGAAGAGACGTTGTCACAGCGGCAACCATAGCGCCCGTCTTCTCATAGGTCAGCAACTTCAAGACTAATGCACTTCTTAATACCTCATTATTATAATGAGAAAACTGACGTGTATTGTTAGACCATTGCAACCAATAGGCCTTTGTCTTCTGATACATTAAATTAATGGTTGTTTCAGTTGGAGACAGAATCTTTTGATTATAACTCACTAAAAAATAGGTGTTTTGTGTCAAAGACAGCCACTCTTTATTTAAAATATCGTCATAAGATTGGTCCGAATAAAGATAAATGGATTCATAGGGCCCCTTTTGGTTATAACTTTTAAGATGATGCTCTTCTACCCGATGAACTGTCTTATACTTGGCATAACATAGCTTTGGCTGATAATGAATGCGACAAACTGGAACACCACGAACAATACGAATATAACGGACAATATCAGGCGGACAAGACATCTGTCTCTTATGATCCATATAGCGAGGCATAAAATCAATAACCTCAAATTCCCAATCCTCATGTACGAATGTGGTCACTAAGATATTGGTCCGATCTAAATACTGCTGAGTAACAGCCACATTATCCGGGACCTCAATATCAAAAAAACCACCCTCTTTCTCATCAAGAAGGGTTGCAAAAACCGTAAATGAACTAAAATGCGGTAAACAACAAAAGACTAAATTTCCTTTATCCGTAATGAGCGCTGCTGTTTTTCCATTCCCAATAACCCCTAAATTATACGGTAACACAGCTAAACTCCTTTAATAGCTCCTGAAGAAAATCCCGAAACAAACTCGGGGTCAAAAACCGATATTTAGCCCGTGTTTCACCCTCTCCTATTTTTATCGTCACTCTCTGAACATCATCAGTATCAAACATACTTTCATCGGTAATATCATCCCCTGCACAAAGAACCTCATCATAACCAAATTGGTTGACCATATGTTGTATGGCCGCCCCTTTATTCACCTGATGGGCACATGCTTCAATAATATGATGGCCATGACGTACTTCCAGAGGCAAATTAGAGCTTAAATCATATAACTCACCATAGAGTTGACTTGCCTTCCATTTCCCAAATTCAGGATCCGTTTTTTTGTAATGCCACACTAAGGATGTTTCCTTAAGTTCCACAAAACTACCTGGCGTTGAAAGTGAATAATGTAAAAAAAGCTTATAAACATCTTCTTTCCAATCCAAATCTACATACTGAAACGGCGTCATCCAAGACTCACCTAAGAGACGAAAATGAAACCCATGTTCGGCAATTAAATGGATAGGCAAATGACCGAACCATTCTTGGAGCTCTAATTTAGATCGGCCACTAATCACACAAACATCCACATTAGGATGTTTGTTTAAATCAGAAATCAAGGTTATTGTCTCCGGATGAGGAACGGCTAAATGAGGCTCAGTCTCAAATTCACGCAAGGTTCCATCATAGTCCAAAAATAGAGCTATCTTATTCCCCGATATTAATCGATTTAAGATGTCAGAAGGCAATCCGTTCACGTTAGTGATTTGAGGTTCAATCAACATGGTACTCTGCAGTTTTTGAATAAAGTTATGTGCCCAAAACTGACTATTATTTTTCCGAACCAAATACTGCATGTTTGCCAATCGTTTTTTAGCCTCATCAGCGGGCACCTCTAAAGCATCGTGAATAACACCTGCAATGGCCTCAATATCATACGGATTCACAATCGTTGCTTGATGAAGCTCCTGAGCAGCACCCGCAAATTCACTTAATATCAAGGTCCCTGGCTCTTTCACCTGGCACGCAATATATTCTTTAGCAACCAAATTCATACCATCAATAACAGGGGTCACCAAGGCCACCTTAGCCAATGCGTAAAGCGCAGCCAACTCCATTGGTTTTACACTCTTATGCAAATAATGAACCGGAATATTTGCCAGCGAACTATATTTACCATTAATACGACTCACCGCATGTTCAATTTTAGAAAGGAGTTGTTTGCTACTCTCTTGTACTTCACGAGAAGGAATGGCCAGTTGTAGTAACATGGTGTTATCCCGTGCCTCAGGATGATGATCCAAATACTGCTCAAAGGCATTCAATTTAAAAAGCAAGCCTTTGGTATAGTCCACGCGATCCACTCCCAATATAAGTCGCTTTCCTTGATAAAGGGTCTTAAAGGCCTCATATTGAACATCAAAATCAGGGTTCTCTAACAGATCATTAAAATAATCCCAACTAATCCCAATAGGAAACACACCCAAACGGGAGTCATGCTCATTATGAATATAGTCAACATCTGAATCAACACCACAAATGCGTAAAATCGAACTCCTAAAGTGGCGCAAATAACTATAGGTATGAAACCCTATTAAATGAGCCCCTAAAATACCCTTCAATAATGCCTTACGATGGGGATGTGTACGAAAAACTTCATAGGAAGGAAACGGGGTATGTAAAAAAAAGCCAATTTTCAAATCAGGTCGTGCTTGTCGAAGCATGTCAGGCAACAACATTAGATGATAATCATGGACCCACACCAAACTACCCTGAGGCGCTGATTTAGCAATCGTCTCACAAAAAAGCTGATTGACCTCTCTATACTGTTCAAACCATTCACTACGATAACGGGTATAGGACAAAAAGTAATGAAGCAACGGCCAAAGATTGGTATTTGAAAACCCATTGTAATAACCTGAAATTTGTTGCTTACTTAAAAAAACAGGAAAGCAGCGATGCTCCTTAACTAACACATCACGTATCTCAGATTGACGATTCTTTTCAACAGCTTTACCTGGCCACCCATACCACAACAGTGTTCCAGATTGGCGTATATCCTCAAATGCAGAAACAAGCCCACCTGAGGAAGGCATAATCGTTTTACCTAATTTAACAGGTAATCGATTAGACACATTGATAATAGTGGGTTGGTTAGTCAATCGTTTTTTATCACCGGAATCATTGTATGGGTACTAGTTTAGCATAAAGAAAGACTAGTGACGACAATACTATTCAAAAAAACTAACCTACTGTAAATCTCAAGATATAAAGAGAAACGTTATTGAATCCCCAAGGTTTAGCTACTAACTATTATTAGTCATTCCTGACAATAGGTCTGACGATCTCATCCCTTTGAAACAACCTATTCAAGTTTACCCCCCTTGATACCGTGCCCACTGAGCATTCAATCTTGGAATACAATATAAATCTGTCACCAAGGCCGTAGCTAAACCAAATAAGGAGGCGCCCGCTTCTTGAAGGGCTATCATTTTAGCCACCGAATCAATCCCCCCAGTCGCCATAATAGGGACCTTTAGTGGCGCCACTAACCGAACCATCTCCAAGGTTCGTTCAAATAAGGCTGGGCCACTGAGCCCCCCCTTCCCTATTGCAATAGCCTTTTAATCTAAACCTACCTCAAGACAGTGTTTAAGTTGGGTATTCCCTAGATTCACATATACATCGTCTTAGGAACGTGTCATATCCACATACCCATAGATAGATTTATTAGATTGATCTGGGGATAGTTTAATCCCAATAGGCTTAGCCGTTAGAGCACGCATTTGAACAAGTAATGATTCAAAAAGCTCGGGATGGGTTAGAAGGCTTTGACCTTCAGGTGTATTGGGACAACTCAAGTTCAATTCATAGTACAGCTTTTTTTTATCAAAAAAAGCCTCTTCAAGGCGAGAGACAACCTGAAGATAGTCGTCTACGCAATGCCCCCCTATACTGAGACCAACGATACGCTTATCCGAGATAAACTGAGACGCCTTCAACGATTTAATAAGCCCCTCAACACCCTTTCCTGGCAATCCATAAGCATTGATTAACCCTTTTTTACCCTCATACCCCACCTCTTGACCCCGAGGACGATCATTCCCAGAACGTGGCTCTGTCAGAATGGTTTTGACACACCCACCACCAATACCCAATCGATACCAAATATTCAGAATGGGTAAATCGCCCTTAAAGGCCGCAAACGTTATGGGTGATGGAAAGGCTAACCCACAGAACGAAACGGGTTTTATGGCACGATTAGAAAACGAAAAGAAAAGGCGCCCACCAACTTGATTTAATCGGATAAGAGCCCTATCACCCACATCAATAACAGACTCTAAGTCTTTAGGACGACGATAAAGACGTTGCATCAGATACATATAACGGATCGTTAGCCATCGAACACAACCGTACATCCAAGAAAAGAGTAATAAACGAGACATAGTCATTATTATAACGTTAGCGCTTATCTATCAGCAATGACAAGGCCTGTCACTCAAACAAACATCCTTTTAGCGTAGACTGAGACACCACATGAATACCATTGGTGGCTTCAACCATATAATAATAGGGCGTATTCGACTGGAAAGGCCCTTCATGATGAAAGGTAAATGATAACTGATCATTAGATACAGTTCCCAACACATCAGTTTGAGACTTAATCACTGAAAAGAACTGGTCCTGAAACCCCTGAGTTGATCCATAAATAGTATAAGACGTTGCCTGAGGATCGCTATCCCACATAATCCATATCGTCTCGCCCGATTGCACACAATCAAAATAAGGCACTGGAGGCGGAATAAGAGCCCCATAAGATTGTAATAGGGTCTTAACATCCTCAGAATTAGTAAATTCATAAGCGGTTGCAGGACGATTAAAGGAATCCGCTACCCGACCATAGGTAAAGAGTTCAAAATAATTATCCTCACTCACAAATTGAGTCAATGCGTTAGGATCAACACCCAATAATAAACACCACTGCACCTTATCATAGCTATTTGAAATAGCCGCATAATGAAGTGGCGTAAAGCCCAAGGGATCATAGTCTTGAGCTAAAGTCATCGTCACCTCATCCGTAAGGCTTTCATCAAGATAAGTAATAACGTCCCAGGCATTCTGGGACGAAAAACACATCAGATAGTGCAGTAAATTGCCACCCATCTGAAGATCCAAATTATTAAAAGACTCAACTCCAGAGATATAGTAAATAGGTGTCGTGACAGGCCAACCCTCAGAAAGGAGTCGACGTAAGGCATAGTGATTATCGGAATAAGAAACGGCCGCTATCAATGCCGCAGTAAAGCCCTTTCCTCCTAATTTTAAGGCGTCGCCATGCGCATCCAAAAACACGTCTAGACGATCTGAAAGTAAAGCCCCATTGGGCTTAGACAAAAGCTGACAAAAGGATTTTTGGATCTGATTCACGTTATCTAACGAACGAATCAAGACACGTAGGACATCTGGAGAGGTGGCATAGTCTAAGGCCAATTTATCTGATTGGTCCTCTATTTCAGACGCCCCTTTTTGGACCAATAACAAAGCATTCACCAAAGAAAGGTTATCCGCCTTTGCTGCAAAATGAAGACCCGTAAAACCAGCCTCATTTTGACTCAAGAATAGATGGGGCGATATCTTAGAAAGGTGCTCACTATAGCCTTCTCGACACAGATAATGAACCAGCGTATTCCCTAAAGAATCCTGCATAGTCTCATTCACCGCTTTGTCCATAAGGTAATCTACCATCTCTGTATAATGGGTGTCACAGGCAAGATGAACAAGACTCCGAACCCCTGTATCATTTCCAATACCTGGCAAAATGGCACCTTTTTGTTCTAATGCTTTTAGATAGTCTAACCCATGTTCGGGTTGCGCTGGCGTGCGCATTATTGGCGTAAACCCATCATTATCCATCATATCTAGTTGAAGAGAAGGGATCTCTAATAGCCGATCAAGCATAACCTCTTGATCAGATTGAATGGCTAGATGCAGCGGTGTCACACCGTCCAAACGCTGCACATTTATATCCACACCATGATCCACTAACAATGCCACACAGGCCTCAGCCCCCAATTGAATGGCATGATGAAAGGGGGTCATCCCCTCAACATCCTGTAAATCCATAGGCGCACCTGCATCAATAAGCGCCTGTAACATCTCTGATTGTCCTTCTCTGACCGCTAAATGGGCATAGGAAAACCCGTCCAAGGTTTGGCCATCTAACGCCACCCCTTGGGCTAAAAACTCAGATACACGGTCACCATCATGGGCCCTAATAGCCGATTCTAACGAGTCCAAAAACATGGGTAATGCGATAAGCCAGTCATACATACCCGTCACCTCTTTAGCCAACCGTAACGGCGTCATCCCCAGGTGATTCTTTTGATAAGGATCCGCGCCATTTAACAATAGAAAAGGAATAATCGACTGTTTCTCATGACGAATCGCCCAAGACAACGGTGAATACCCCTCATTATCCAATAGGTTTATATCCGATCCCTGGTCCAATAAATAGGTTGAAATAGCCGTATCCGTTGTCATAAACAGCCCTGTTTGACCCTGAGCATCAGGGGCATCCACATCATTAGGTTTGAGCAGATCACATAACGCTACCGGCTGGGACGATTGGATGGCATCATGAAACGGATAACGACCCATACTATCTTTTTGAAAAGGATCGAGTCCCTGTTCTATCAAAAAAGTGGCCACCATGCCGCTACGATCATAAGGAACCTGTGCGAGCACATGTAAGGCCTGTTCTTGGCCCCCTAAATCCAATGAGATCGGTACCCCATGCGTAAACAAAAAATCTAATCCAGTGGTTATGCCTTCCTGAGACACGCTCGCTAACAACACCTGCCGATACACCTGATCAGGATCAGGAATCGCCCCTAAGACCTCAAAGGCTAAAGACGCAAGTTCAAGGTTAGGAATCGGACGAGACAAATACCTACTTAAAATAGAGACCTGATCATGATTAACAGACTGAAGCATCTCCTTGGAGGGATCTAGCAAACGAAACATGGCCTCAGACGCTACATAAAAAAGTGGCGTATTCCCCCTCACATCAGGGGACTTACGTAACGAATCATCCGACCGAATGACCTGACCCACAAGGTCACGATAATCACCTTCTACCAATTTATGTAAGGTAGGCAGCGGCGACGACACCGTTAATTGCTGTTTAATCAAGGCTGCGCCATAGTCAAAACAGGCATTCAAGATGGGGCCCGCCACATGGTTTTCTAATTGAAAGCCCTCATAATAAACGGGTGCTCCCCTAACTACCCTATTGGGGCTGGCGCCATTCTCTAAAAGAAGGCGAACACTCGCTAAATCTCCTAAACGAATAGCATAGATTAGCGGGGTTAAGCCCGCCGTATTCATAAACTCACAGTTCTGTTGTCCCTGTAAAAGAGCCTCGACAAGCGCTCTATTCCCCAACGCTATCGCCACATGTAAGGGCGTCTCACCGTCAATATTATGGATATAAGGACTATCACCCCGTTCAAACAGGGCTGTAATTTTAGACGGCTCCTCATTTAAGACTGCTGTAAAAAGAGACTCATACTCATGATAGGTCTCTATGATGATGCGTTCACTGGGTAGGCTTTGGAGAAGTCCGCGTGTGGACGTAATATACAAGGTATATCGGTCACCTATCTCTGATAAATAGGTGGTGTAATTGGTTGTAGATACCGAGACATGAGAAAAAGTAGACATGGCCGTCACGTTACCGGTCGCCCAATGGAGCTGATATCCTGTTGCTAACGGAACTGCATCCCACTGTAAGGTTAGTTCACCAGATGTATTATAGTCATAAAGAAGCCCCACTGGAACAGACAAGACACTTGGAGGCGCTAAGGGTTGTTCTGACACAACAGTGCTAGGATCACTCTCAACACGTTTAGACCCTTTTTGCTGATGATAGGTTACACGATAATAATAACGCTGGTTAGGATCCAAACCCGTATCTACAAAAGGCGATTCAGCCTCATAAAACACCTCTGTTTGAGACGCTATAAAATGTGATTGTGTCGCTCGATACAACGTATAGCTTACCGCCTGATCAACCGATGCCCATTCTAATCGGATCCCCTCCTCTATTGAAACCGCATGCAACTCTTGAACAATAGGGGTCTCCAATATAGGTTGTTCAGGTTCAATAAAGTCACTCAACACATCACAACCCAATAGCATGATCACAGTCAAACTACTCAGTATTATAAAAAAAAGGCGTTTCTTCATATACCTACCTCAAACGGATTATAACGATTCCAACGATATCAGATAATTATCTATTTATCGACCAGAACCGGTTCTTGATTGCAAAAAATATTGGCCGCTCAAAACCCAGGCTCATGACATCGTTAATTAGGTACTCACCATAACCGTTTTTGCCTGTTCACGTCCCAATGAGGTTAAGAATAACTGATTCCCATCCCGTCGCAGCCACCCCTTTTGGACCGCATACTGAACCACTTTGTTGGAAAAAGAACGCGTCCAACCCATATGATGGACCATATTAGACACCGTGTTTTCTACAGCCGCATTGGAAAGGGCTTCATGATCCAAGATCTGGACCAAAATCATATAGCTACCAAACCCTATCTTTTGTTCCCGAAATCGGACAAGTTTTGCAATGAGACCTGTTTGGGGCGCCATAAAAAATGCAGCCGTAAAACTTAAGCCACATGTACTGGCCATAGCACCTGCAATAGACACATCTGCCAAAAAGGCAAACCCATAACCGGCTATAGCCGATACACACCCTATCAGGCCCGTATACAACACCATTTGAGAAAGGGTATTGGCTAATAAAAAAGCTGTTGCTGGTGGTGCTATCATTAAGGCTACCACTAATACCGACCCCACTGCTTCAAAAGCACCCACCGCAGTAATACTTGTGATAGTCATCAGGCCATAATGGATCACCACAGGACTAAATCCTAATACCGTGGCCAAGCCCGCATCAAAGGTAGCAATTTTTAATTCTTTATAAAACGCCCATAAAAAAAGGGCATTCAGAACTAAAATAGACCCCATAAGCCACAACCCAACAGGCCCCATATCTATTCCCTGGACCACCCAGCGATTCAGGGGTGCAAAGGCTAATTCACCTAACAGAACCGCATCCACATCAATATGGACATGGTGTGCAAATTTACTAATCAAAATGACACCTAAGGAAAAGAAGACAGGAAACACAATCCCTATAGCAGCATCCTGCTTCAAACGCTTCGTTGAGATGAGCCATTCGGTTAAACTAACCGTGGCAAGACCCGCCAAACTGGCCCCTAAAATAAAGAGCGGCGAACTCAGGTCCTTTGTTAGAAAGAAAACCAACACAATCCCTAACAAAATGGCATGGCTAATGGCATCGCTCATCAAGGAGACGCCTCGTAACACCAAAAATACACCCGGAATTGCACAGGCAAGGGAAACCACCACACTCATCATCAAAATCTCTAATTCAGGTCCCATTAAGAGTCTCCAAACCGCTGTTGAACATGAGTAATACCTTTTTCAGTTAGGCCCCAACAGTCTTCCTGATCACTTTGTACTAACCCAGCACCCTCCAATTGCAACATGGTGGACTGCATCCCTGCCGTTCCCACCGCACGTAAGGAAGACAGATGATGTTGATAATAAGGGTCCTCATGGGATTGGGCCAAGAACCACAAACTATGAAGGATGGTCTCCGCCTTCAATGTTTTTCGATGCCGTCTATGCCGGTACCAGGACCAAAATAGACCTCTATTTGGCGCCCCAAATAACGACACCATCACCACCACACTCAATACCAAAACAATCGTAGGTCCCGTGGGTAAATGGTCGATAGAACTACTCAATAGAGCCCCAAAAACCCCTGAAATCGCACCAAAACAGGCCGCCAAGACCACCATGACAGACAATTTGTCCGTCCATTGGCGTGCCGCCGCTGCAGGCCCAATAACAAGCGCTGACATAAGTACCACCCCCACCGCTTGAAGACCGATCACGATACTGACCACTAAAAGGGTCGTGAGAAGAGACTCAATAGCCAAACGTGAATACCCTTGCGAGACACAAAACTCCGGGTCAAAACTGAGACAGGTCATCTCCTTCCAAAACAGTAACAACAGACATAACACTGCCACACTTAGAATGGCCATGATACGTACATCTTCAGGTAATAAGGTGGCCGCATTCCCAAAGAGGTAGGTATTTAATCCCGCCTTATCCGGGATAGGTAACCGTTGAATCAAGGTAAGTAACACCACCCCAAAGCCAAAAAAGACGGATAAGACAATCCCCAATGCCGCATCCTGTTTGAGTCGGGTGAACGTGGAAATACCCATCATGGCAAAGGTCCCTAACAAGCCTGCAATAAGTGCCCCTATTAATATAACCCAAGGGTCTTTAGACCCGGAAACAAGAAAGGCCACTGCCACACCGGGCAAGGCAGCATGGGAAATAGCATCCCCAAGAAGACTTTGTTTGCGTAACACCGCAAAAGTGCCTAAAGAGCCTGAAACCAAGCCCAGAATCGTCACCCCAATCATCACCACTAGGGTCGTATAGTTGAGATCAAACCACATCGAGATTCAAGGTCACGTCTTGGCCAATAAATGCCGTTCGACCCCCATAAGCCACCTTTAAATTGGCTTGCGTGAGGACCTGACGGACCGGTCCAATCGCAATCTTACGAACATTCATTAATAAGGCCCAATCAAAATAGGATTTCACTGTCTGAAGATCATGATGGACCACGACCACGGTCTTCCCCTTATCACGTAAGGCTTTTAGTAAATTTACAATAGCCTTTTCCGTGGTTGCATCAACACCCACAAAAGGTTCGTCCATCAAATAGAGATCTGCGTCTTGAACTAAGGCACGGGCTAAAAAGACACGCTGTTGCTGTCCACCCGATAATTGATTAATTTGCCGATCCGAAAATTCTGCCATCCCCACACTATCCAAGGCCTCTAAAGCCAACTGACGATCCCGTTTTCCAGGCCGACGACACCAACCCAGGTGACCATAACGCCCCATAAGGACCACGTCCAAGGCATGGGTGGGAAAATCCCAGTCCACACTCCCTCGCTGAGGCACATACCCCACCTTCTTACGTTCATGGGCATAGGAATAGCCATTAATATAGATCTGACCCGCAGCAGGTTTAACAAGCCCTAAAATAGCTTTAATGAGGGTCGTCTTACCTGCACCATTAGGCCCAACAATGGCCACTAACTTCCCGTCTGGAATCTGAACATCAATATCCCAGAGAACAGGCTTTTCTTTATAGGCCACCGTCAGGTCACGCACTTCTATAACGGGCTTTTTCATTTCTGATTCAATACAGCAAAGGTAGGGGCTGTTTCTGATAGGGCCGATAAAATCGTCACCACATTATGCTTCACCATCCCCTGATAGGTACCTTCAGGTGTCCCTGGCATCCCCATAGCATCTGAAAAGAGTTCGCCACCAATCTTAACGTCCCAGCCCTTGGCTTTAGCGGCCTGTTGAACAGCTTTAATCGTCCGTACTGGAACCGAAGACTCTACAAAAACAGCACGAATTTTCTTATCCACAATATAGTTAGCTAAATTTTGGATATCCTTTGTTCCTGCCTTAGATTCAGTGCTAATGCCTTGAAGACCACGGACAGTAAACCCATAGGCCTGCCCAAAGTAACTGAAAGCATCATGGGCGGTAACTAAAACCCGCTGTTCAGGGTTTAAATGGCTCACATCTTGAAGAATCGCTCGATGAAGGGCCGTTAATTGAGCACGGTAATCATCACCTCGCGCCATGATCGCTTCCCGATGTTCAGGATAGCGATCCGATAAAACGGTCTGAATCTTCGCCACCACCTTCCCCCATCGATCCACATCGAACCACACATGGGGATCGTACTGACCTTCATATTGTGAAGAATCTAAAAGTTGGTTATGAGGAAGTACCTCCGCTACAGGGACAGACACTTTTTTTTGACCTAATTTTTTCAACACATCAGACATCTTAGCCTCTAAGTGGATCCCATTAAAAAAGATGATATCCGCTTTCGTGAGACGACGAATATCACCCTCTGTGGCACGATAGAGATGGGGATCCACACCTGGACCCATCAAATGAGTCACGGTTACAACATCGCCCGCTATGGCCTCAACAGCATCCGCAATCATTCCGGTGGTACACACCACTGAGGGTCGCTTAGGCGTGGATGACGAGGTTGTTTCCAACGACAACCGTACCCACCAAACCCCAGCAAGTAATACAATAAATAGACCTAATAACACTTTTTTTAACATCTAACGTTCCTTTCTTAGCGTACTGGAACCACCCAAAGATGGTTCGTACACACATGACTTAAGGTATGGGTTGCATCCTGAACGATGACAACCAAAGATTGGTCGAAGGTATGTTTCTCTACAACCTTCACCTGAGCCCCCAACACACATTGGATACGGTTCAGATAACACAACAGATCCGAATCACCATCCGAGACCCGAACAATATGATAGGCCTGCCCTACTTCAGCAGACGCTAAAAGAAGTTCATGAACGGCTCGAGTGGGAAGACGACCCTCCGCATCGGGAATCGGGGCGCCATGGGGATCATACTCAGGAAAACCTAACATAGCCTCCATTTTAGTAATGAGATTATCCGATACCGCATGCTCTAATTGCTCGGCCTCAGCATGGACCTCTTCCCAAGAATACTGCATCACGTTGAGTAAAAAGGTCTCAATGATCCGGTGTCGACGCACCATATAAGTCCCCTTTTGTCGCCCCTTATCAGTAAGGATAACGCCCTTGTAGGGCTTGTGGGTAATATAGCCTTTATCCGCCAACCGCTTCAACATCTCACTCACTGAGGCCGCTGAAATATCTAAGGACTCCGAAATAGATTGGGTCTTAATAACCGTATCCGTCCCTTGCTCTAACTTATAAATAGTTTTGAGATAATCCTCACTTCGACTTTCCATCCTATAAGATTAGGGCGCCCTAATCTTTTTGTCAACCCACCCTTACTTAAAAGTTAACCTAGACTAAAAACGGCATACAAGAAACAGTTGGTGGCATTCCTTTAGAAAATCAGTTTCATGAGATTCGACTTTCAGGGTTCCCAGACTATAATACTTGTTAGCCGCCACCACTTCCTGAGCCAGTTTCAAAATGGCTATGCACGCTTCTGAACCCACCATGTTTATGACCGTCCACAAACGGGCATGTAAAGACTATGGATCAGAAAAAAAGGAGTCCCTATAGATGAGTGCAAGTGTAGGCAACACTGGTAGACTAAGTTCTAAGCAGCCATCTTCTAAACAAAAATCGAAGACTAGGGGTCAGGAAGAGAGTGTCAAGAACTTAACGCATCTAAGCGCTGAACACATAGAGAGCCTCGATGAAAAAGAGTTTAGTGGCGGGTTACAAAAGCAATATAGCGCCTCAAATCCAGAAAGCAGAACACAGCTTCGCGATACCATTATTGACTTATGTAATCCTAAGCCCCAAACCATCTCAACACAGCAGGAAACAGACCTCTCTCAACAGGAGTCAACCGTTCATCTCATTGATCAGAGAACGAGCTTCATGCGAACAGTGGTCGCACACAATGTCTCAGAGACCTTAGAACAGATCGTAGACAACAAAGACCCAACAACCTTCACCAACGATCTCGTCAAAGAGATGGGATCTAAACAAAACTTAGGGCTAGGAATGGAACAGTTAACTAAAATACAGATAAATGACGACAGCCTACTCAAGCGACTACAAAAGTGGGGAATGGATGAGACGCATAGTGATGACAACACAAAGATTGTCGCATGGTTAACAGGCTTAAAGGATCTAGACCCCATAAATATAGGCGCTATTCCTAAGGAAGCGCCTTTATTCAAACTCTTCAATACAGATACTTGCAATAGTATTAAAGCGCTGCTTCAACCTAAAGAGACCCCGTCACCATCCATAACAAAGGCCGACCCCACAAAAGCCTCCCAAACACCGGAACTCCCCAAAGAACCTCAGAAAGCCCCCCAAATAGTCACTATGGCCACACCTTCTAAAATAACAAATGAATTACTCACGTTTATAGAACAATCAACCGACACATATCGTGCCCTTCCTAACGGGCTCTATTTATCTAAAGACGAAGGCCTCATAACGGTTCAAAGAGCAGTCGCCACTAAATCTGAGGATGAGGTAACGGGCCAAATGGAACAAATTGGAAGCATAAATGCCGATCAACCCCTTAAGTATGATACCGCAACAAACAAGCTTCACTTTAAGACCACCGAAGGACAAGACGCGTTCATTCAACTTGAGACAAACGCAGAAGAAACTGAGTTTACGGATGCCATGAACTATAACGCCATCCCAGACACAGAACGGAGCAATATTAACAAAGATATTGAGGAACAGTGCCCCGTGTTACAAGCACTCCTTAACTGTACAACCGCACAGGACGGCGATCGTGCGTTCACTATTCCATTAGATGAGGGGAACACCTTAAGGTTTGAGGGTACGAAAATCACGTACACTAAAGATGGCCAAGACATCGAGATCACTAAGAAAGTCGAACACCTCGGTGATAAAAAAGGCGGCACACCCTTAACGGCCTCGGATATAAAAATAGATTTATGGTACCCGAACGATGGTAAAACCGAACTCCTGAGTCTTGATTTCAGTCACATAGGAGAGACACCTGGAACGATCCAAATCAACACCCAGTCTGTAAATTCAGACCTACCCTCCGAAGCCCCCCCCATTACCGTTAAGTGTTTAGAGATTGAATGTACTAATTCCACACCCGCTGAAATAACCGCCGTCTTAGACGGTAACCTAGCTGCAATACCAGCTCTATCTACAAAAGCCGCAAATCAAGCCCTACAAGCTTGTGCCGAATCTGGAAGCCAAGGACCAATAGAGCCATTAATTGCAAATGGTGCCGATATAGAGGCTACCAATTCTACAGGTGATACAGCACTCCATCTTGCCTGCATGTCGGGAAAACACTCACTAGACAGTGTCCTAGAGTATATGCAAAATCACAGTAACGATAAAAGCGCATGCGAAGAAAAAGAACTAACAACACCAGTAAGCGAAGACGGATCAACGATTACCAATCTAATCCAAGATGCCTTACGGAGCGACACAGAAAGGGCCATTCCCTTCCGTGGAAAAGAATTCCTCGTCAGCAGAGATAGTGTTCAGGAGAAAGAAGAGGAACCCACAAAATTAAGTTTTCAAAGCCTTGTACAAACACTCATCGACAACAAGGCCGATATAACTAAAAGAAACCTCGTTGGCCAAACAGCCCTACACATAGCCCTTGAAAGAGACGCTCCAGGACCAGCACTTTTGCTGGCTAGAATGTTAATTAAAAGTGCTGTAGCAGACACCCCTGATGGCTTAAAAGAGTTATGTACGACGCCCGGTGGCAACGATAATAATCTTAGCCGGTTATTCCGAATGGCCGTAGAAGCTAATGACACTGAGATCATTGATCACTGCCTCGAAACGAATAGTATCAATGTAAGGGATAAAAATAGTGACACAGGCCAAAATGTCGTCCATACATTGGTTGAGTCAAAAGATACCTCCTTACTTACAAAACTCCAAACATCACTAAAAGAAAAAAGAGTCCAATTTCTAAAGGATCTTGAGAGTACACAACCGCCACCTTCCCAGAAACATAAAGAAATACTCCAAAACACCTATACACATGAATGGGATAACGCCCTTTTAACACAAAACCATAACGGTGACACCCCACTCCATCTTGCCTTTAATAGAGATGCCTCAAGAACAAAGATCACAGACAGCCTATTGACGGGATTAGATGAACATGACATTGAAAATCTATTACTAGGCCAACCCAACAATTCAGGTGAAACCGTGCTTCAATTAGCTGTAGAAAAAGATCCTGAGTTTTCAGTAAGTCTGTTAGACAAATTACCTGAAAAACCAATACGAATTGGCCAATTATCTGTTGTTCTCCATACGACAAAGGAAGAAAATAAAGATCTAAAAGCAAAATTAGTAGAGAAGGGCGCCGATCAAAAGATGGCTGACATTCTTAGTGCTCTTAATGTTAATGGCGAAGAGCCAGAAAAGCAATTAACGGTTCTTAAAGAACATTGTGATGGACTAGGTAGTCTATCTATAGATATAGCCCATAGCGAACTCGTCATTTCCAAAGACAGGTTCAGTACCAAAGCGATCCAAGTAATTGCAATGCTAACACAATCAGAAAAGAAGAAATCCCTACAATTAGGCAACTACGTATTAACGCTAACCCCAGGCACAGATGGCGAAAAGCCACGTATAGACATTAAGACAGTCGATGAGTTACGAAAAGAAGCCGAAACAACAACAGCAACACCAGTAGCAGCAACACCAGTAGCAGCAACACCGTCAGCATTAGCTGGCCATGCTTTAGATCCTGCTTTAGGTCCTGCTTTAGATCCTGCTTTAGATCCTGCTTTAGATCCTGACCCAGGAGAGAAAACGCCTACTACCCAAGAAAAACCGGCTCCAATTAGGGAGGTTGATCGCACAGCATCAGAATCAGAAACAGCAGACGCAGCCAGCCTATTGAAGCGGGGACGAATAGCATTACCTGACTTAGGTAATACAAAGGAAGGTAATGACTTAATACTAACCCCCGACGGTAATTTTGAGCTGTATGGAAAAACAATAACACCTGAGGAACTTGCTGAGATAATTGAATCTAAGGAACATGCTAAGACTCTAGAGGATCCTGTGACACCTAGTATAATGGATATGTTCAGTCAAACAGTTAACAAATTTAGACGTGATAATTATAATATACATAAAAAGCCATCTAAAGACCCTATAATCATCGAGGATGGACCATTAGCAGGAACATATGCAGTAGATAGAACAAGGGTCACATATGTAGGTCCAGGCCCCAAAAACTAGATACTTTAACACCAGAACAGAAAGACACACTACGTAAAGAACGGCGTAAACTCCCTATCCATAAGGACAAGTTAAATAAAGACATAAGCACCGGCGAGTTCACATTTATGGAAAAGTCTATTACAGAGGATCAACTTAAACCGTTACAAAGTGCCTTAAACAAACTAGACGAAATCAATACATCCTGGATAAGTGATGACCGCAAATTAAAAGAAATAAATAAAACACTAAAAGCTGAAAAACAACTATTAAGCAAAGTGGGCGGGACGGATAGGAAAATTGAAAAGGGAATACAGGCTCTAGAAGAACAGATCAAAAAATTAGAGGACGGTATTAAGACACGATTGGCAGAAGCAAAAGAGGCGCTAGCCCCCTTTAACATCACCTTAGGTATTCCGAGTATGTCGAAAAGGGGGTATCCTCTAGAGTTGGATAAGAAGTAGGTTCAATTTATGATTCAGGCACTGGAAAAAGAAGCGCGTAAGAAAAAAATAGAAGAAATTAACAAGCGGCTAGCTAAATTAAACCCCAAGCAGGAAGAGAGCCCTGTATTATAGGCTATTCACTTATGGAGATATAATAACTGTTCACAATAAAACGTCTCTATTGTAAACTCGCAGCACGTAACGAACAGAAAACATATCGAAAGGACACCAATAACACCATGAGTACATCACCCATCCACCCTCTAAATCACCAACCTCAACCCCTATCTGCCTTTCGTCACAGAACTGACCGTCATCATCCCGAAAACCATTTTAGGAATTGTCTATCTGATTTGAAGACATTAACATTCCCAATAACCAAATAAAACTACAAAACAACTTCCAAGAAAAAGACTTTGCCGACACACTCCAACACCTTTACGGACAAAGTCGCTTATCTACTAAAAGCAAAAGCACCCAACTTGCCACTACCTTACATCAGCTATGCAACCCAAAAAAACAGAACCCGTTACCCACAACACCAAATCAGGGGATTTCCCATTATCAACGTAACAATACGCACCGTCAATCCTCAACGGTGTCCTTAATTGAGTATAACACCCTCTTTATAAAAACAGTTGTCGCCCATAATGTCTTTGAAACCTTAGGCCCATTATCTAACGATAGGGCTCCAGAAACCTTTATCGGTGATATCGTTGAAGAAAAGCATAACGATCCCCACTATTGCCTTAACCTTAGCATGGCTCAGTTTGAACAGATAGCACTTGGGGACCAACATGAGCACCCTTTCACACTTGCCAACTATCTAAATAGATATTCAAGTCCTGATTATGATGCCTCTAACACTGAAGAATACATGATTGATTGGTTAAAGAACGCCATGCACACGCTCTTTGATGCGAAAGTCTGTGACTACATACATACAAGACTATCTCTAACAGCATTCCCAAGACCTTCACCGCCGATAATGTCCAAGTTCGATGGGATCCCTGCACCCCCTGAACGAGTTTCAGATATAAAGGAATTAATCGCCTTATTCTGTGGAACAGCGACAAAAACCAAAGCCAGTTACCAGTTACCCAATGGAATAGCCTTAATCATTAAGGAAGACGGAACAGTGGTTATCACAATTTCATCAAAAGGTGATTCAGGTACAATAAACATAGGAACCTATAATTACGGTACTGATAATTACTACGATGCTGAGACTTATCGCCTATTCTTCACTAGCGTCGAGGGACAGGCGTCCTTTATTCATTTAATGCTATCTGGGGTTGTACATGATCCCATCATAGGTGCAAATGTCTATAGCCCGGCCCTCTCTTTTTACCCTAGCTATATTGA
>CAZIOF010000195.1:0-3754 GCA_964540745.1 uncultured Candidatus Marinamargulisbacteria bacterium | reverse complement strand
AAAACAAATTCTGCTAAATTACTCTTAGACATAGGAGCCCAGGTAAATGCTACGGATGATGAGGGCTCCACTCCATTGCATTTGTCGGCACAATATGGTGAATAAGAGACAGCTGAATTACTCATAGACAACGGGGCCCTGGTGAATACTACGGATAACCATAGCCATACCGCCCATCAAATAGCCATCCAACATGGACGTATGGATATGGGCCTTCTACTTACAGAAAAAGCCACCCCCTAGCCAAGGGAGGCAGATATAAATACTAGCAACAATAACGGCGAAACCCCACTTCATAGGGCGACAGAAGCTGGAAAACTAGACACTATAAAAGCACGCCTAAAACCGGAGCAACAGAGCAACTTTCCTTATCATGTGATGCGTCTCTCAAACGATTGTTTAGAGGAAGGGGGTTTTCATCTCACCCCTTCCCGTCATCCCCTTTCTGTTATCTGCTCAGTACTGTTTTAGGCGCCCATATCCCAAGCCAAGGTTAATATAGCTGACACATATGACTTGCAGATGACCCATTATTATGGCATAACTAGTCGGTCTGTGTAATGCAGGCTATTACTTTTTTGTATATTAATAGGATTGAGATAGACATGATAAAAAAATATTTAGCTAATCAACAAGGCTTTAAGCGACCAAGAACAGCAGCAGTAGCACAACAACAACAACAACAACAAGCAGCACCTGAATTTCCAGTTCACGTTCAGCAACCAACGGCAGCACCAATAGCTACTATTCAAGTTCACCAAGCACCTCCAACACTACCATTTCCTGTTCAAGCTCAGCAGCTAGTCGTAGGATCAGCTCCAGCCCATTTTCAAGCTCAACCACTAATAGGACCAGCAGCAACACCCAGATTATTACCTTCAACGCTAGCTGCATCGAAAGAATATCAGGAGCCATCGGCACCAACAAATAGTCAACACCCTGGGGCTTCATTAGACGTTCAACCAGGTAATGATATGGTCACAACTCCTCTGAAATTTGTGAATTTGTGAACAGCTCACCAATTGGCTTACGGTCACACACACCCGTAAGGCCCTCTTCTAGCACCTCAACGTTATCTGGCCCAAGCCCTACAGCTCAATCTGGCATCTTTCCGTTCAAGTAATGACAGTACGTTCCAAAACGTCTGGGGAACCCCACTTTCCGGCCTTCCAAACACGCTATAACAACACTGTTGTACAGGTTTGATAGGCTGGCCAACAGACCTAAAATGTAAATAACCCAGAACCAGACATAGCACATACACAATGGGCATAAATAATAGCCACTGCGTTCCCAAGGAGATCCGCATCATAACCGCTATCAACCCTGCTCCCGTTAAGGATTGAGCTACAATAAGACCTAATACCTCAATCCAAAGGGCTAAGCAATCTAGTCGAAAAGAAGCAATACCCTTTATTCAAGGTCACCGGATCGTGAATACAGCTCCCAAAATTTGGTTAAGCAAGAAAAAAACAGATAACACCTACTATAAATAACGCCATCATCCCTATACGCATCACATCCTCGCCCCAGGCTCTAGCAGATTCAGAATCCTTTTTACCCAACGGCTTCCCTACCAAGTTCAACGAAGCTGATAACGAACACGAATATAGTCTTGAAAAACTGATAAACACAGGGGCTGATGTGAAGACTACCAATGAAAGTGGCTGGACCCCACTGAAATTGACAAATAATGACGATATAAAAACCCTACTCCTACAAGCCAGGGCAACAACATAGTTTTCTTTTCTATACAGCCTGTCTCATAAACGATGGTTTATGAGACAGGTGAGGGGCTTAATAAAAACTATGTCTTTCCTGTTATAATAAACTCATTATTCATGAATACTAAAAGGCTCCAATTATGATCCAGAAAAAAAGACGGTTTGTTGTTACTTTTGTTGTGCTTATCTGTTGTGTCTTTCTTAACCTCTCTTCACAAACACATGCTAAAGGCTTTCTAGAATCTATGGGTGTGACTCAGCCGAATCAGCCTGTCCAAGAAGAGTGGACGTCAGAAAATATAAAGGTCTTTTTACACTCAGGGGATGTGAATGCGACATCCAACAAAGGCACTACCCCACTGAAGTTTTCGGCAGAGAAGGGACATCTTGAGATAGTGCAGTTGCTGATGAAAAAAAAAGCCAATCTTGTAGCTTTAGATATTAAGGGTAAAACGCCACTACAAGTGGCCGAAAAGAATGGGGAAATTGATATTATAAAGCTATTGAAGAAGCCTACACAGCTCCCTCATAAACCATCGTTTATGACACACTTCTCAGGACTATTTTAGGCTCCCATATCCCAAGCCAAAGTAACTATAGTGAGCACCTTTTAATTGCAGTCAAACATTAATCATGCATAACTAGTTGGCCTATGCAATACAGGCTATTACTTTTTTCGATATTTACAAGGGTTGAGATAGACATGAGAAAAAAATATTTAGCTAAGCGACAAAGAGCGACATCTACGAGTCCTGATTGGGCAAGTATTCTCTATAGTCCGGTCTACCAACCAAGTATATTTATGACCCTACCCAGTAAAGCAGTCCTTAATTTTCGTCTCTGCCATACAACATGGCGTGACTTACCTTGTCGTCTTATGTTTGAACGATGCGTTAACCCTCCGACTTCCACCATCTTACCAGACATTGCTCAACTTAAGGAGGAATTCCGGTTCCTAAAGTTTTTCAATAAGATACATCGCCATAATCAACCACTATTAAAGAAAGAATTCGATAGTTTAAAAAAGGACACGGCGTTTACAACCCCTCAAGATTACTATACCGCCTATACTCAAGAAACCACCACCAAAGTCATAAATCATCCACTCCTAGTATATGCTACCTTCACTGACGGTCCTTTTGAAGGCTTTACCCCAGTAGATGTGGCGGAAAAAGAAGGACACAGAGATATGATCCTCCTACTTTCAGAAGCAGCAAATACGCAGGCACTACAGACACAAGTCCAATCACTACATACACAACACCCAACAGGCTCAAATCCAATCACTACAGAAAGAAAACCGAGAACTACAGACTAAAATGAAAACGAGGGCAGGCTCATGAAATCATATTTAGTATTAACCGTTTCTGAAAGCCCAGAGGCTGATAGGTCAGCCGCTAAGAGACCTAGGCACACCCTCTATCCCAAGGAATGGACATGAACAAACGACTATCCTTTCTTAATATACCGGATGAACCCCTACATAACATATACGACCTACTAGGTCCCGTAGAATATGCACGTTTAGCCGCTACTTGCACACACACACGATTGGTACCCAAAGTACAAAAAACTACCGATCACATCAACACCATCAAAAGAGCTATGAACAACGCTTCAACACCCTGTCCCACTGAATTGATATTAAAGTACCGCCCCTTCGCTAAAAGCGATTTCAAGAACCAGTTAGACGACTATATTCAATCCTATATCAATACCAACCTACAGACAGAAAAAACTGAACTATTCGGGAAACTTAGAGAAGAGCCTGAAAGTAATGAGGAGGCGAAAGCCGCACATACAAGAGCGTTTAAACAGTGGATCACCGATCATCCAATCCTAGTATTTGCTACCGTCAGTGACGGTCCTTGGAAAGGCTACACCCCACTGCATTGGGCGGCAGAAAAAGGACATACAGCCGTAGCAGCATGTCTCATAACAACCGGAGCCGAGTTGAATGCTACCATCACTGACGGTATTTGGAAAGGCTGGTCCCCACTGCATTGGGCGGCATTTAAGGGGTATGAAGC
>CAZIOF010000194.1:0-19773 GCA_964540745.1 uncultured Candidatus Marinamargulisbacteria bacterium | reverse complement strand
CCTTACTTTGTAGCAGGAGCGGTCTTTTCAGGTTTTGCTATGGTAGTGACCCTTATGGTTATTGCCCGCCAACTGTTTGGTCTTAAACACTTAATGACGCTTTATCATCTAGAATGTATGAATAAAATTATTTTAGTAACTGGAACTATTGTTGGGTATGCCTATGGGATGGAATTCTTTATGGCCTGGTATTCTGGTAGTAAGTATGAGGCATTCGCTTTCGTAAATCGGGCTTTTGGTCCCTATGCTTGGGCCTATTGGACGATGATTTCGTGTAACGTTATATTCCCCCAATTGTTTTGGTTCAAGGCAATAAGGCGAAGTATTCCACTTATGTTTATTATCTCTATTATTGTAAATATAGGGATGTGGTTTGAACGATTTGTGATTACAGTTACCTCACTCCATCGAGACTTTTTACCTTCAAGCTGGGGGTATTATAAGCCGACATTTGTTGATGTTTTAACATTTGTTGGAAGTTTTGGTTTGTTTTTTACTTTATTTCTATTGTTTTTAAAATTCTTACCGATGATTGCCGTGTCTGAAGTTAAGGGCGTTCTGCCAGAAGCAGATCCTCATCATGGGGAGGCCCATTAATGTCTAAGTTAACCTATGTTTTAGCCGAATTTGAGTCTCCTAGAGAGCTCCTTGATGCTGCCGAAAAATTACGAGATAAGGGATACGAGGGATTTGATGCGCATAGTCCATTTCCCATTCATGGCATGGATGCAGCTATGGGGCTAAAGGATACACCATTAGCGTGGATCGTTTTGGGAGCGGGATTAACGGGCTTTACAGTAGCAGTACTTCTCCAAACTTGGGTTGCCACTAGTGCTTATAAGCTAGTTATTAGTGGAAAGCCCTTGTTTAGTTATCAAGCATTTGTGCCAGTTACTTTTGAATTAACAGTTCTCTTTTCTGCCTTTGCGGCTGTCTTTGGGATGTTTGCTTTAAATAAATTACCATTATTGTATCATTCTATCTTCAAATCAAAACATTTTTTAAAGGCAAGCAGCCACGGTTTCTTTATTAGCGTGCCGTTTGAAAATCATAAAGTTTCCCATAAGGATACAATGATGTTTCTTGAATCTATCGGCGGTAAGAATCTGGAGTCTATCTATGAATAATTGGCGCATAATAAGCCTACTTGTGATACTACTGTTTTCCCAGCTTTTAATTATTAGTTGTCGTGGTTGGCGTTCTGAAAAGCCTCCTATACATCCTAATCCAAACATGGATTGGCAAGCAAAGTTTAAAGCACAAACATTGTCTTTAACTCCTCCAGAGCATACTATTCCTTGGGGAAATGCAGCTTCATTTATGAATCAACACTCAAATCGAGAGTATCTTAACGAGTCATCTATTCAAACAGGAAAAGATGAGAGCGGTGCGTTAATTAATAAAATTCCTATTAATGTAGATGAGATTCTAATCAATCGTGGGCGTGAACGATATAATATTTATTGTTCAGTTTGTCACGATTATTTGGGTGAGGGGCAAGGCCCTGTTGTAAAGCGGGGATTTGTATTGCCACCAAGTTTTTATACATCTCGAGTTATTGAAATGAGCGATGGTTATCTTTTTGATGTGATTTCAAACGGGATTCGTCATATGCCAGCTTATAAGAAGCAAATAACAATCCATGATCGGTGGGCGATTGTGTCATATATTCGCGCCTTACAGAAAACACGATCTGGAAAATTAAGTGATATTCCAGTGGCAGATAGAAAGAACTTAAAGTAAAAGGACAATCTTATGAAAATTGCAACACATGACTTAAAACTGACAGGCTTTTGGGGAAAAACATTTCCTAGAGCACTGTTTGTTTTAGGTGTTATTATATTGGCAACTGTTTATTCCATGCGATACACCGATGTTCACCAATTCTATTTCTCATATTTGACGTCCTATTTATTCTATCTTTCGATTGCATTAGGCTCTTTATTTCTTGTATTGATACAATACTTAACCCGTGCTGGCTGGAGTGTTGTGGTTCGACGAGTTCCAGAACATTTGATGCAGAACTTAGGATTTATGGCCGTCCTATTTATACCTATATTGATTGGGATGCCTGAACTCTTTAAATGGACAAACCCTATAAAGGTTGCATCTGATCATTTACTTCAAGGTAAGCAGCCGTACTTAAATATATCCTTCTTTTATATTCGTGCTGTCTTTTATTTTATCGTTTGGATAGGGTTAAGTAATCTGTTTTTAAGGCTATCTGCCCGCCAAGATTTAACGGGTGATAAGTCAATAACGCTTCGTCTGCAATCCTATAGCGCGGTGGGTATCTTACTTTTTGCACTGACGCAAACCTTTGCCAGTATTGATTGGATAATGTCTATAACACCACATTGGTTTTCTACCATGATAGGCGTCTATTTCTTTGCAGGTAGCGTCATCGCGTCTCTTTCAATGACGTCCTTAATCTATATTATTCTTCACCGGCTTGGGTATTTGAAGGGGCAACTTAAAGTTGACCATTTTCATGATTTGGGCAAGTTAAATTATGGATTTGTTATATTTTGGGCGTATATCGCCTTTAGTCAATACTTTTTAATTTGGTATGCAAATATTCCTGAAGAAACTTTCTTTTTTATCGATCACATTAAAGGGTCGTGGCGTACGGCTGGCATATTATTAGTGTTAGGTCATTTTGTGCTGCCTTTCTTTGTATTTATGTCACGTCATGCAAAGCGTAATCTGTTTGTTCACGGATGTGTAGCGTGTTGGTTATTGGTCATGCACTTTTATGATCTATTTTGGTTTATTATGCCAAAAATTTACAAGTTAGGTATTCAATTTACTTTTTTTGATGGCGCTATTTTTGTGGGTATGGGCGCAGCTTTTTTAGGACTAGCATTAATGCGGTTATCTAAATATAGTTTAATTCCAAGTAAAGATCCTCGATTAACAGAATCGTTAAATCATAAACTTTAGAAAGGAACTCAGATGCCTGATTCAATTCCAAACGATGTACAAGCAGATAATTCCCAAACATTTCTTATTAGTGTATTGATGGTTTTATTTATGGTGTTGATAGGCATAACATTTGCATTATCCTTGCTCATGCATCGAAGTTTTATAAGTACTGCACTTTATGATGCTGAAAAAAATAATAAGCCTTATTCTGTCGTTTATGAAAAGTTACACGCAGATGACCAACTAACAGCACAACCAGAATGGATTGATATAGAAAATGATCAGATTAAACTACCGTTATCCTTGGCTATACAAAGCGTTATTAAGGATTATTAGGCTAACATCCTCCTTCTGTTATTTTATTATAGTTTGTTTATTTTTAGGACCCTTTATATCCAGTTCTTATTCTCAAGAGAATAACAAACCTGATATTTTTAACGGTGTAGGTGTCCGTGAGAATATTGGACAATATGTAGCGCATAAAATTTCACTTACTGACTATTTAAATCAAGAGAAATCATTGGGGCAATATTTTGATAAAAAATTACCTGTTATAGTCAATATGGTTTATTATCGTTGTCCGATGTTATGCAGTTTAATTTTAAATGGTCTAGTTGAAGCGTTAAATAAAAGTAATTTAACCTTAGGTAAAGATTATCGATTATTAACACTTAGCTTTGATCCAACTGATACTGTTCAATTAGCTGAAGAGTTTCGGAAGTCCTATCTTCCAAAAATAAGGTCAAAATCTGAAGATGCGGACTGGCCATTTTTTATTTTGAAAGAACACATGATAAAGTCCGTAACCGATTCATTAGGGTTTTATTATAGATACGATCAAAAAAGTAAAGAATATGCCCATAATGATGTGACGTTCTTTTTAAGTCCAAATGGAAAAATATCAAGGTATCTATATGGGGTAAAGTATCGTGCCCGTGATGTTCAGTTAGCGCTTGCGGAGAGTCGATTAGAAAAGGGCGGATATTCAGTAGAACGTGTACTCCTTTTTTGCTATAATTACAATCCTAATACAGGACAGTATACACCAATCGCGGTGAATATCATGAAGATCGCATGTACTATAACTGTTTTGCTACTATTGATAACAGTTATTTTATTAAAACGAAACGAAGAAAAGGCATAAATTATGGAGACACAAAGTTTAGTAAATAAAGGATCCTTTTGGTTTCCTGAAGCAACGTCCACCTATGCACACTTAGTCGACGATTTATATAATCTTGTTCAATGGATTTCAGTGATTCTTTTGGGTGCTATATTCATTTGGATGCTATATTTTATTATCAAATATCGGCGCCGAAAAGGAAATGAAGTTGCTTCTGGTCAATTAACACATCATGCATTATTAGAGATCTCTTGGACTGTTATCCCCACTATTTTAGTCCTGTTTATTTTTGTTTGGGGATATAAAGATTACTTGACCATGTCTGTAGCCCCAAGTAATGCGTTACCAATTCGAGTTGTGGGTCAACAATGGTCTTGGATATTCACTTACCCAGATACTGGCCGAATCGAAACAAACACATTAACAGTTCCAGTAGATACACCTATCAAGTTAATTATGAATTCTAAGGACTCCTATCATAGTTTTTTTGTCCCTAACTTTCGGATTAAGCGTAATTTAGTACCTAATAGGTATACGACCTTATGGTTCGAGGCCACAGAGGTGGGTAGTTATCGTCTTTATTGTGCAGAGTTATGTGGCGATGGTCATTCAAGGATGGTAGGTTCTGTTAAGGTAGTGTCTAAGGATGATTATGTTGCATTTTTAGAATCTTCGGATGGTATAGATGAATCAATTCCGCTAAATATTGCGGGTAAAAAGGTTTATGACCAATTATGTGCAGCTTGTCATTCAGTAGATGGATCTAAGATGACCTGTCCTACATTACTAAATGTTTACGGGACTAAACGAGAGTTCTCTAATTCAGAGAGTCTAGTTGCAGACGAAAATTATATTCGTGAATCATTATTAGAGCCCAATAAAAAATTGGTTAAAGGATTTGCAGGTATCATGCCGTCATTTAACGGCCTTTTAAAGGATACGCAGATAGATGCATTAATCGCTTATATTCAGACATTGAAATCGGAGGGTAACTAGCTGTGTCACATTCATCAGATAAAAACTATTTAAACGAATCTAAAGGTCTTTGGTCCTGGCTTACAACCTTGGATCATAAACGAATCGGTATTATGTACCTGATATTAATCTTATTTTTCTTCTGTTTTGGAGGTCTTCTAGCACTAGCTGTTCGTTTTGAATTGCTCACACCAGGGCCATTCTTTATGACGGATAAGCAATATAATCAAGCGTTCACGTTGCACGGTGCAATTATGGTGTTTCTATTCATTATCCCATCAATTCCAGCAGCTTTTGGCAATTTTATATTGCCGCTTATGATTGGCGCTAAAGATGTGGCCTTTCCTCGATTAAACCTATTAAGTTGGTATATATATGTTGCGGGTGGGCTCATTGCGTTATCTACATTATATAACCCCGCAGATACAGGTTGGACATTTTATGCCCCCTATTCTGTTCAGACTGATACGGCTGTTATCACGACTGTTTTAGCTGGAGTTGTTTTAGGGTTTTCATCTATATTAACAGGTGTTAACTTTATAGCTACTATTCACAAAATGCGTGCTCCAGGCATGACATGGTTTAAGATGCCTCTTATGGTATGGGCACTTTACGCGACAGCATTAATTCAGATACTAGCAACACCAGTGATTGGTATTACATTACTTCTGTTAATTGTTGAGAGAGTATTAGGGGTGGGTATTTTTAACCCAGCACTTGGCGGTGACCCCGTCCTATTTGAACATTTCTTTTGGTTTTATAGTCATCCAGCAGTCTATATTATGATATTGCCGGCAATGGGAGTCATGAGTGAATTGGTGACTACATTTTGTAAGCGGAATATCTTCGGGTATAAATTTATTGCTTATTCCAGTATTTCCATTGCAGCCATTAGCTTTCTTGTTTGGGGGCACCATATCTTTTTATCGGGACAGTCTGAATTTGCGGCAATGATTTTTTCATTGCTAACGTTTCTAGTTGCAATACCCTCGGCCATTAAAATTTTCAATTGGTTAACGACCATGTACCAAGGCAGTATTGATTTGAAAACCCCGTTCCTCTATTTTGTTGCATTTATGCTTTTATTTGGAGTCGGAGGTGTGACAGGTATTGCTTTGGCTTTACTGTCAATTGATATTCATTTGCATGATACTTATTATGTAGTAGCCCATTTTCATTATACGATGATGGGTGGTGTGTTAATGGCCTTTTTTGGCGCGCTACATTATTGGTGGCCTAAGATGATTGGAAAAATGTATAATGAAATACTAGGAAAAATAGCATTTGGTTTAGTGTTCTTTGGGTTTAATATGACCTTTTTTACGCAGTTCATATTGGGTGCAAAGGGAATGCCTAGACGGTACCATACATATGACCCCGAATTCACCTTATTACATGTGCTATCTACTGGAGGAACTTGGTTTTTAGCGGCAGGGTTTCTTCTTATGATTGTATATTTTATTGAATCTATCTTTAAAGGAAAACCTGCTAGTGAAAGTCCTTGGGGCGGTATTACGTTGGAATGGCACACGTCATCCCCGCCTATTCATCATAATTTTGAGACTATACCAACCGTAACAACTGAGCCTTATGATTATGGGAGGGCTTAATACATGAGTTCAACATCTTCATCGATCAATAAGCATGAAGTTGCTCACCATTTTGTATCGGCCGAACAGGAGTTCGAAACTGCAAAGATTGGCATGTGGGCGTTCCTGTCCCAAGAAATACTTTTCTTTAGTGCCCTCTTTGTAGGATATGGAGTTTTTCGTTTTTTATATCCTGAGATGTTTATAGAGGCTGCAAGCCATCTATCTTGGAAATTAGGGGGGCTTAATACCGTTGTTTTGTTATGTAGTAGTTTTACAATGGCAATGGCCATTCGCTGTGCTCAAGTTGATAAACCGAAAAAGGCTTTAGGCTATCTCATTCTAACGTTACTCTTTGCGGGTACATTTATGGGGGTTAAATTTATTGAATATTCAGAAAAAATCCATCATGGTTATTTGCCTCCTGAATTCTTTTCCGGTACAGGTTCCTTTAAACAATTACCCATCTTTTTTGGCTTATATTTTTGTCTGACGGGGCTTCATGGGATCCACGTGTTGATTGGCATGGGGCTTATTATCTGGTTAATCATACGAACTAGTCGAGGCGATTTTTATTCAGGATATTATACCCCTCTCGAAATGGTTGGTTTATATTGGCATTTAGTTGACTTAGTGTGGATATTTTTATTTCCTTTATTGTATTTGATTGGATAAGCTATGGAAAATCACGACTCACATCATCATATATTACCTGTAAAGACTTATGTGTTAACGCTACTTACCTTGTTAGTCCTTACAGCAATTACTGTTTTAGTGGCACGCTTTGATTTTGGCGCTTTGAATATCGTTGTTGCAATGGGTGTTGCTATGATTAAGGCCAGTATTGTTCTTTTAATCTTTATGGGTATGAGGTGGGAAAAAGGAATTAGTTGGGTATTGTTACTCAGTGGGTTATCCGCTTTAATTTTATTCTTTTTATTAACATTTTCAGATATTGCCTATAGAGATATGAGAGATCCGTTGGAGGCGGAGCAGTTTGATTTAGTAAGTCCTGTTAAATTAATTGAGGCGGGGCATCACCCTCCAGGGCATTAATACGTAAATCTTTTTTAGAGGAGCTCTGTGTGTACAATCAATCTATGGCCGAGAATAAAGATGACATTCATACATTGCCCTCAGATCTAGACTTGTTAAAATCAAATTCTAGTTCTAATAAATCGTCTTATTCAAATATAAGTAATTTGCGTCATCAAGTTGATACAACTATTTTAGATTTAGAGAAAAAGATGGCCTTACAACATAAGCAGTATGTTGAGATAAAAAAGGCCGTTCAAGACGAAACTAAAAAACTAGAATATTTATATCAGATTAAAATTACTGCGGAAAATTTAAATTCTTTTGTTGAAATTAATAAAGCTAAAAAGCGTGAGTTAGAGATGGAATATCGTCGTCAAAGAGATGATATTAAGCAGGAGATTGTCAATAAACGATCTCAAATGGACAAAGAAATAAAAGAATATGAATCAAAAAAACGTGAACGTCAGATCGAAGAGAGAAGTTATACGCAACGACTTATTCAGCGTCATAAACGTGAACAGGAATCCCTTAAAAATAAAAAGAAACAAGTAGATGAGGAACTAAAAGATAAATGGTCTTTATTTGAAAATGAAATTAATGATCGCGCGGACAAGTTCAATAAAAAATTAGAAGAGGCCCGTTTAGAATTATCTTCTGAAAAGCAGAACACCATGCAGGCTTTAGAGGAACGGGAATCGATCTTAATAACGAGAGAAGAGGAACTAAAAACTTCTCAAGCTAGTTTAAATAAACGTATTGATAACTTTCATGAAGAAAATAATGCCAAAAAGAAGACTCTAGAAGATCAATTAAGTGCACTTGGTCAGTTAGTTTATGAAAAAGATGCTGAACTTCAATCCAAAATTAAAGAGAACACACAGATATTGGAGCATGACTTTCAACAAAAAAAGAAGGCCTTAATGGACGTGCATGAATCGACAAAACTTACCTTGGAAGAAGAGTTAACTCTGCAGAAGGAAAAAAGTAATAAATTGACAGAAAGTTATCGTTATAAAGAAGAACGATTAAAGCAAGACTTCGACATTAAAAAACATGACTATGAAGTTGAATTTAAAACATTAGTTGTTAATAAAAAAGAAAAACTTATAGAGGTCTTTCAGTCCCAAGAAGAAGAACTCAAATCCGTTAATCGTTCTATAGAAGAGGCGAACATCAGTTATAGGACCTTGGTGGAAGAGAATAATGCGAAGTTACAGCAAGAGTATCAACAAAAAGAGGCCCAGTTGGAAAACGATTATCAGCAATCTAAACATCATTACGAAGAATCTATAGCAACTTTGACAAAACAAAAAGAGATTATAGAAGGCGATAATCAGCGATTAGAATCACAATTTAAAATTGACTTTAGCCATAAAATTAAGACATTTGAAAAACTAGTGTATGAAAAACAGACTGAATTAGCTAGAGCTACTACATATAAGAAAGAAGAATTAGATACGTTTTATAGGCAACAAAAAGTATCAATAAAGAAAGAACTCGAAGAATTCAAGAAAAAACAGCACGCTAATATAAATAACACAATAACCGATCTAAAAGAAAAAAAATATAACGAATTAAATTCTGAATTTGAACTACGTCGTGATGCAGGTATAAGAGAGTTAGAGGAAGAATGTAACACTATTCGAGTTAAACAGAAAGCCTTGATTGCCTCTAAATCTAAACAAGATAAAGAAGACATTGATAATGAATTGAAGGCCTATCACGATAAAGAAAAGAAAGCGTACGATGAAAACTTAAAGGCTTTAAAAGAGGCCCACGATCAAGACCTCCGCCAATGGAAAGAGACTCATGAGATTGAACCTCTAAGAGTAGATGAGTCATTAACTATCATGAAAAATGAGCATGAAAGTAGATCCAAAGATATACAAAACTACTATGAGAATAAGCAGAAAGAAATTGATGATAAATTAAGTCACTATAAAAAGAATAAACGTCGAGAGATAGATCAGGAAATAGAACGTGAAGTCGATAATAATGAAGAGATAAATAAAAATCTTAAACAACGTATTCAGGAACTTGAATTAGAAATAACTCAGCTTAGGAAATCCTCAAAGGAAACGATGACAAAAATAGCTGAAGAGAATGCAAAAAATCTTGAACTTAATCAACAGCGTAACCATCATACTCAAGTTGTAGCGCCCATAAAGGCTGAATTGTCAGGTTCTCTAGAAACGGTTAAAATTCTCGAGATGAAGGTTAGAGAACAGGAAGAAGAAATCTCTGATTTGACCATGAGGTTATTTACCCTTAACAAAGAAGACGCTCCTTCTCCCTATCAACAGCCAACCTATCGTATTCCTGGAGATCCTAAACGTGATATTGTTGGCACACCCAAAATAGTTCGTTCTTCTAAAGCTATGCTTACTAGGTAGACTTCTTGATGCTAAAACATATGTTAGCCCTTATAAAAGGGCGAATTCTTTTTATGCAGTTAGTGACATTCTTCATGGGCTATTTTGTTGGTGCCCATTATGAACAGGGAACCAACCTAAAAGCGCTATTATATGGCCTGTTGGGAACTGCATTTGTCTCTGCAGGGGCTGGTGCTTTGAATCATTTTCTTGAACGTGATAGTGATAAAAAAATGGAACGAACAAAAAATAGACCATTGCCAACAGGCGCTATTTCCAATGAGTTTGTCATTTGTTTCACATTCGTTTTGATAAGTATAGGGCTAAGCATACTGTTAGTTGGTGTAAATCAACTCGTCTGCCTTCTTGCATTATTCACATTTTGTATGTATTGGATCTATACACTATTAAAACCAATATCATGGTTCAATACTCTTATAGGTGCCATTCCTGGCGCTATAACCCCTATAGCGGGGTGGGCATCGGTTTCGGGTCATATAGGTTATGGTGCTTTATCACTTTTTTTAATTCTCTTTATTTGGCAGTTACCTCACTTTTATGCCATTGCCTGGATGTATAAAGACGATTATAAACGCGGACAAATGAAAATGATTTCCGTTATAGATGAGGACGGTAGTTTGACATCCAGACAGGTTGTCATTCAAACAATCATACTATTAGTTGTAACATTGATCCCTTTTAGTGTTCAATTATTGGGATGGGTATATTTGATTGGTGCCTTGTTATTAGGCGCTGGTTTTATTGTTCAAGCAGTTAAGTTTAATCGAGTACCAACATTTAATAGTGCCAAGCGTGTGTTGCTTTTTTCTATAGCCTATTTGCCAATTTTACTTTTCCTTATTATGATTGATACGATTATATGAATTTAAGTATAGAGGGTTGATATGGTAGAGCTGCTATCTAAATTTAATTTATTATTTATATTTCTTTATATCGCCTGTTTTTTTTGTAGTAGATTGGTTTATCAAGTGGAGTCTCGGATAAAAATTAAGAAGACTGTTTTTTGGATCAGTATCCTTATGGCAGTGTCACTTTTTGTTTATCTGAATAGCCTTATTCACTTAACTCCCCCCACAGGAGTAGCAGTCATACTTTACAGATGGTTGCTATATTCACATATTCCGTTAGTATTTTGTTTTCCAGTAATAATGTCATATAATATTTTGACCAAGAAAGAAAATGTAATTATTAATAGCATTTGGGGCTATATATCAATTTCAGGTGTACTAATTTATGGGTTTAGGATTTTATGAATAACATTATTCTAGCACACACACAGGGGTTCTGTGCGGGTGTTGCCTCCGCTATCGATATTGTGGATAAAGTTTTAGAGAAATATAAACCGCCAATTTATGTGAGGCATCATATTGTTCATAATACCTGGGTTATTCGTGATTTTGAAAATAAAGGGGTTATATTTATAGAAGAATTGGAAGAGGTTCCATCGGGGGCAACGGTTGTTTTTAGTGCCCATGGTATAGCGCCAGAAGTATATGAAGAAGCACAAAGAAGAGGGCTCACCTATATTGATGCCACATGTCCTTTAGTTAAAAAACTTCATCGGCAAGCAATTCGATATTCGGAAAGAGATATTCCCACTATATTAATAGGGCATAAAGGACATCAAGAATTAATAGGGACGTCTGGGTATGTAAATAAAGATCTTCTCTTTATCGTTGAGGATGAAGATGATATCGCCGATATTCCTTTTAATAAAAATGAGCCTGTTTCTTTTATTACACAGACTACCTTATCCGTATCGGATACCCAACATATTATCAATAAACTTCAAGCTGTATTTCCAGAAGCGTTGCCACGCTCAAAAAACGATATTTGTTTTGCAACTCAAAATCGACAGGATGCGATTGTCGAGTTAACCACAGAATGTGATGTGATTATAGTGTGTGGCTCACCGACGAGTTCTAATAGTAATCGGTTACGTGAAACGGCAGAAAATAAAGGGATAGATGCCTATATTATCGATTCACCTGATGAAATTAAATGGGATTGGTTTGAGGGCAAGAAAGTATTAGGAATAAGCTCAGGTGCCTCTAGCCCTCAAGTGATTGTGGATGCATTAGTAGAAAAAGTAAAAAATCGGTATCCGTCCGTAACAGTTAGCCAGGGAGAAAGTATCGAGGAAGGTATTCACTTTCCGCTGCCTGCTATTTAATCTGATGTTGAAAGTTTATGTAGAGGCACTTAATATGTTGAAATATGCCCTTTTGTTAAGTGTATTAGCTACTAACGTGGCTACGGCCTATGAGACAATATACAATGATATTGACATTAACCAAGTGACAATAAGTAAAGATATCATTACTTCAGAGTGGAAAACTTATCATATTTCTGAGTCAGAAGAGATTGCACTATATGGCGCAAAGTTGAGACATTTCTTCACCAACAACTGGTATTGGGGTGAATGTGGGTATGGCGCTGTTTCAGGAAAACGATCAGGTTATTTAGAAGGGGGCTTAATACTAGGTTATCAGAACACTCTTATTAGGAATATTTTAGTTGATTTTCGTCTCTTCACAGGTGCGGGTGGCGGCGGTTCAGCGCCTCAAGGTGGGGGCTTTATACTTCATCCTACCATAGGTATAGGCATCCAAAATCAACAGATTCAAGCTTTCTTAGAAACAGGGTATATTACCTTTCTTAACGGGAATATCAAGAGCTGGACTTTTGGCGTTAACATTAATTTTATAATGAATCGATTAAATTGGTATCCGGAGGAATAACAATGAGACCATTTATAGTGATAATGATGATCATAATCGCGGGAGCACAACTCTTTGCAGAACAACTTAGTGAGAAAGAGAAACAGTCTATTAAAGCTATAAAAAATATCGAGCATGTGCTCGTAGAATCTTATCATGATGATTCCTTTGGTGTGGCTATGGTCTTAGGCTACCATTTTGATTATTTTCTGACCCAAAATATCTATGCAGGTACTGCTATCTTCGGTGCCATAGGAGGCCATCGTGGCGGGTATGGTATTGCCTCTGTGGGGCTAGGCGTTCGGCAACCCTTTTTTGGTGTTCAATGGGATAGCAAAGTTTTATTAGGTTCTGGCGGGGGCGGAGGGTTTAAGGCAGGGGGTGGGTTTTCCATCCAAGCTCAAACAGGGCCTTCTATCCAACTCTCAAAAGGACTTTTTTGGGACATTAAATGGGGGTATTTAAGTTTTCCAACAGGAGAAGTGAGGACATTAACATTTTCGACTGGGCTCTCCTTTGAAACCTTCCGCCTGCAGTTGTAACTTACATTGTTAAAATGGCCGATCTGTACTATTTTGTCTAACTAGCTTAGTTATTCGTTATAAGAGAAATAGCACATATCAGCCATTTGTTACAACATAATATGGCCAGTTCTAATAGGAAGATTGTTTCTCAAGCTTTTGTTCCTCGTCTAACATTATGTGATCTGGGAAAGGACGGGGTCATGTTGCTATGTTTCGTTAATGCCCTTACTCACTTGGCAAGTAAACTCCAGAATCTTAGAGTCGAAAGCCTCAATAGTCACTGTTTTAGTGTCTCTAGCTCTATAGCTTAGGCTCTACTTTGATGAGATCCGCTTTTTCATTTGAATGCCTTGGACTGGGTTTTTTATCATTGGAAAATGCCCACAACCTATAAATACCCTATTTAATAGATATTGATTTAACTATATATACTAAATATAAAAATAAAAAGCACGCTAATACATAAAAAATGAAAGTTAAATAAAGATACGATAATAGTGTGTAGTGAAAAAGGATGTGGGGGGAGCTGAATTATGTCGTTACCACTAAGAAGATCAATAAGGAGTGGTATGAAGTGTAGGGGCAAATTAGCCGAACAACATCCTCAGGAAAGAGAGACGGACTGGCAAGAAGTAGGCCTATAAAAAAATATGATATCTATCGTGAGAGTAATTTTAGAAGCATCTTATCTGAGCCAAATATATCTGAAAATCTGGTTATCAGTGCTATATCAGAGACAATGTTGTTATCGAATATTCCCGAATCAATGAAACAATTGTTATACGGATATGTCCTATGACAACATAGTCGATGCTCAGGAGACTCAGTTGTCATTATATGAACAAAAAAATTTCCTATTCGTCAAAGTCACGTGACAGCGAGAGATCTATCACGGATGCTTATAGGATAGCGATAGTCTATGTATTGGTGCTTATTGAGCCTCACTAATAGAGAGGGCAGCATATTATGATGATAGTTGATACCGGTAAGTTGGTTAGTTGAATAAAATAAGAGAAGGTTCATAGTCATCAGGCGGCTGAAAGCCAAGAAGATGACACAGCGTACTTGCCACATTGGCTAAACCAGGGGTCTCAAGAGGTGAAAGGGTGTATTCATTTTGGTATAAGGGGTCGTAAATACCAAAAGGAACAGGGTTCAAGGTATGTGCTGTATGAACCACCTTCTGGCCATTTTGTTGCGTAAACATCATATCGGCATTTCCATGATCCGAAAGCACAACCAGTATCCCGTTAAGTTCTTTAGTCATATTTGCCAATTGTTGTAGACATCTATCAGTGGCTTCGCAGGCTTTAACAGTGGCCTCAAAATTACCGGTATGACCTACCATATCGCCATTAGGAAAATTGATACGTCCAAACCGATAGTTTCCTGAACGACATAAATCGATGGTTTTTTCAGTAATTTCAGTCGCCTTCATTTGAGGAGCTTTGTCAAAATTATTTTTGTCGGAAGGGATTTCAATATAAGTCTCTAAGCTAGGATCCACATAGCCAGATTTATTGCCATTCCAAAAATACGTCACATGGCCGTACTTTTGGGTTTCAGAGATAGCAAAAGAGGGGACATTAGCAGCACATAAGTAGTGGCTTAGAGGCTGATCAATCAGAGGCGGTTTGACTAAGAATTGTTGAGGGATATGCCGATCGCCATCATATTCCATCATGCCGGCATAAAAGACCTGAGGGTATCGTTGCCTGTCAAATTTATCAAAAGCAGGGTCTTCAAAGGCAAGGCTTAATTCAATAGCACGATCACCACGAAAATTAAAAAAAATAACACTATCATGATCCATGATTTGACCGATAGCCTGATTATCTTCTGAAATGACGAAGGAAGGAAGTACTTGGTCCGATATCGTTGGATGCTCGTTATAAAGCGTTTGAACAGCGTTAGTAGCAGATGAAAAGAAGCGTCCTTTACCTAAAACATGGGTTTTCCAGCCCTGTTCAACCATCTCCCAATCTGCATTATATCTATCCATTGTTATCAGCATGCGTCCACCACCGGAGGCAATCTTATAGTCCACACCGTAAGATATCTTTAATACGTTGAGATGATTCTCTAGTTGAGTAATATAGGTAAGTGCGGATCGCTCAAAGACATCGCGTCCGTCCAATAAGCAATGGATTCGACATCGGGAAACCCCAGCTTTTGAGGCTTGGGTCAGCATGCTGATGAGGTGATCGATATGAGAATGGACATTCCCGTCAGATAAGAGTCCAATAAAGTGGAGTGTGGACTGATGGTCAATACAGTTTTTGAGACAGGCCTTCCATGTTTTGCCCTCATAAAGGGAGTGGGATGCAATCGCGTGTTTAACAAGGCTTGCACCTTGGTCAAAGATGCGGCCCGCACCAAGCGCATTATGGCCCACTTCGCTATTGCCCATGTCGTCATCTGTAGGCATCCCAACAGCCTTGCCATGCGCTTTTAGAAGTGTTGAAACAGGAAGGTTGAGTAGATTGTCAATAAAAGGAGTATCTGCGGCATGGACAGCATTCCCTATTGTAGTAGAATTGAAACCAATGCCATC
Source organism: uncultured Candidatus Marinamargulisbacteria bacterium (assembly GCA_964540745.1). GTDB lineage: Bacteria > Margulisbacteria > Marinamargulisbacteria > JABIPA01 > JABIPA01 > CAZIOF01. Next base: position 3,932 of record CAZIOF010000194.1, on the reverse strand, counting down.
CATAATAGCAAGCAAGACAGGTCCTGTTCTAGAATGAAGGCTATTGTGAGGAGTTAAAGCAGTATTTTTCACAGAATGTCAGTCTACTCTTCTTTAAACAAAAATACCAGATAGAACTTTGATTTATTTGTTTGTGTACACTAATATAGGTATGAAATAATACATAAAGGACGGGACAGTATGAGGACAGGCTTATATAGTGCGAGAACAGGGAAACGATCATTACTTGACTTGGTAGGAAACACACCACTATTAGAGATTACTCAATCAGTCAATAAAGATGTTAAGTTATATGCAAAGTTGGAGTGGTATAATCCCAGCGGTTCGGTGAAAGATCGTGCAGCTCGTGCTATTATTCTTTCTGCTTTAGATAATGGGTTATTAACGAACAAGGTACTTATTGATGCGACCAGTGGAAACACAGGTCTAGCTTATGCCATGATGTGCTCTTCTTTAAGGATTCCTTTGGAATTGGTCTTGCCTGAAAATGCGTCTAAAGAACGAAAACAGTTGATTACTAATTATGGAATTAAGGTATATTATTCCAGTGCCTTAGAAGGAACAGATGGCGCACAAGCATATGTAAAAGCACTTATTAATGAAGACCCAGATCGATATTATTATCCAGACCAATATAATAATGATAATAATTGGCAAGCACATGTGAAAACAACAGGCCCTGAGATTTGGGATCAAACAGACGGAAAAGTAACCCATTTTGTGTCAGGACTAGGAACGACGGGAACCTTTGTTGGAACGTCCCGGTTCTTGAAAGAAAAAGGGGCTCATTGTCTTGCTGTTCAGCCAGATAATCCTATGCATGGTTTGGAAGGGTGGAAGCATCTCGATACAGCCTTAAGGCCGGGGATATATGATGATACTGTTGCTGATTCCCATGTTCAAGTGAGTACAGAGATGGCTTACAGCTATACAAAGGCAGCGTCCAGATTTCTAGGCCTTCAAATAAGTCCTAGTTCGGCGGCTAATTTGTTGGCGGCAATGGATTTAGTTAAGACCTTGGACTCAGGGTGTGTGGTAACCATATTTCCTGACAATGCCATGAAGTATTTAAACGAACGTTTTTGGGACGACCATGATTACGATATCGAAAACCCATTTTATTGATATAAAAGCCCATGGCGAGGATGCCTACCCAGATGAATGCTGTGGCGCATTATTAGGAGGTTTGGATCAAGAGGGTACCCAGAAGACGGCCACGGAATTAGTTCGATTAGAAAACCAAACAACGGAGAACAAGCATCGACGTTTTGCTATTACAGCCGAGGATTATCGTGCATTAGAATCTAGAGCTAAAGAGAAGGGGCTAACCTTGTTAGGTTTCTATCATACCCATCCAGACCATCCTGCAGAACCTTCTAAAACAGATTTGAAATTTGCTTGGCCGTTCTTTTCCTATCTTATATTGTCGGTAGAAAAGGGAAAATCAGCCACTTTAAGATCCTTTGAATTGAATATTCAAACCCAATCGTTTCATAAAGAAGACTTGAAAATTGGAAATTAAGTAGTCACTAATGTATAAGCAGATTGGGTTGGGCGTGCCCAGGTTTTTATCAGATTGGATTCCTCTTTTTTATCCAGATGTTTGGATGAATGCCCTCAATGCGCCTATAGAACATTACATTGTCGATACAGAAGGGTTTTTAGTGGTCTATATCCAACCTCATTTAGATGAGCCATTCCCCTCACCCTTTCATGAATATGCTCAAACAGGTGACGTTGAGTCATTTCATCATTGTTTGGTGAAGATGCCGAAGCAGATGATTATTAGAGAATCAAATCGATGGGACCCCTTTGGCCGAACGGCACTAGAAAGTGCCGTTGCCAATAATCAACAAGATATCATGTGGGGATTACTCAACTATACAGAAGCCTATACAATACGAGATGTTTTTCAACGTTATTTACATAAGGCCAATCCAGATATGTTAGAATATGCCGCCTTCCAGATTATAAAGATCCGTCTTCTTACAGAAAAGAATGACAGGGTTATACAGGATATTAAGACCCTTTTTTTGGAAAATGAAGGACTCGAGTCTGTTATAAAGACGACGGTTAAATCATTAATGGAACTATTGGATTGTGGGGGAGATACGCCTCCTCAAAAAATACAGCGATCATTGGCGCGTTTGGCACAAGATATTGCAGTGGCAGCGATATTCCCAGATTATAGGCCTATTTTAAGCGCCTGCTTGGGACGTGAAAAGTCACCAAAACGTATTATTGAGGAGTCCCTTTCCCAGGCGATAGAGGCCTTAAAACAGGATTGTGAACAATGGGAAAAAGACAAGGAGAAAGCCGCGTGGATTGTTATTGATACAAGCGTGCCAACACCCTTTAAAAAGAGGACATCGTTTTTGGAAAAATCCAACAGAGGCTACTTAGAGATTAATTTGGATGAGTTGAACAGCTTATATTGTAGGGCCCCTGATAACCGGCAAGAAGCCATCCAACTATTAGTAACGGGAATAACTCATTTTCTCAAAGAGTGATACAGGCGTTGTTATAAAATAAAGCAAATCAATATATTGGGCTGTTGTCCAATGACTGAGATGTACAGCGCCCTATAGTCGGGACTTTTGACATTGTTGTACCAATAAGATACGATTATCCGTCTATACGAAACACCTTGAGAGTAGTGACGAAATAACGTTAATAATAAAGACAATACAAGGCCGATTTGTAAATTTAGCAAGGAGGTTCGCAATGGCAGTTATTCAGATTCCAACACCATTACGTCCATATGTTGATCAACAAGAGACCGTAACCATTCAAGGGAAAGACACTGTTGAAGATGTTTTTAACCAATTAGTGGAAAATTACCCATCATTAAAACCCTATCTTTATGATGATGAAGGCGCACTGAGACGATTCGTTAATATCTATTTAGGGGATGAAGATATTCGTTATTTGGAAAAGGAAAAAACAGCTATTACAGACGAGAGTATTATTTCCATTGTTCCGGCCATTGCTGGAGGGTATCAATGACAGAGCTCTCCCATGAGGAAGTGAACCGTTATGCGCGCCATATTATCCTGCCAGAAGTAGGCCCTAGTGGTCAGAAGAAATTAAAGGAAAGTAGCGTTTTATTGGTGGGTGCTGGCGGTTTAGGGTCCCCATTGGCTCTATATTTAACAGCTGCAGGGGTAGGCCGAATCGGGATTATAGATTTTGATGTGGTCGATGCCTCTAATCTCCAACGGCAAATTCTACATGGGACTTCTACCATTGGGATGTCAAAATTAGAAAGTGCAAAGCAGCGGTTAACCGATCTCAACCCTCATATTCAACTAGAGTTAATCTCTGATAGGTTACACTCTGGCAATGCATTAGAATTATTTAAACAATATGATGTGATTGCAGACGGAACAGATAATTTTCCCACACGTTATTTAGTGAATGATGCGTGTGTTCTAGCTAATAAGCCAAATGTCTATGGGTCTATTTTTAGGTTTGAAGGACAGGTAACTGTTTTTAACCATAAAGGAGGCCCTTGTTATCGGTGTTTATATCCGGACCCACCACCCCCAGGATTAGTCCCTTCCTGCGCAGAGGGTGGCGTATTAGGTATTTTACCTGGTGTCGTAGGGTCGCTTCAGGCTACCGAGGTCATAAAAGTATTGTTAGATATAGGGACAACATTATCTGAACGTTTATTAGCCTATGATGCATTAAAGATGGCCTTTCGAGAACTTAAGTTAAGAAGAGATCCGGACTGTAAATTGTGTAGTGATCATCCTGAAGTAACAACCTTAATTGATTATGAGCAATTTTGTGGTATAGGGGCGGCTAAAACAGTTGAAGAGAGCGTTGAAATTAACGAGCTTTCTGTACAAGAGTTAAAAGAATGGTCTGATAATAATCAGGCCTTTAAATTAATTGATGTTCGAGAGCCACATGAGTACGATATTTGT
>CAZIOF010000193.1:0-8786 GCA_964540745.1 uncultured Candidatus Marinamargulisbacteria bacterium | reverse complement strand
GTGAGGTCCCTGGTTCAATTCCAGGAAGGCCCACCACTTTATTCTATAATTTCTGGTACACCTTTTTTTCTCCTTTAATGTATTTTATTCATAAACATGTTTAGTTAAACATGTAGTGTTGTTAACAAGCATTAACTCCATTTCTTTATTAATTCCTTTATTGCCAATCCCTTCAAAACTTAGTAATATTATTTTTCACTTTGGGGGTGTAGCTCAGTTGGTAGAGCGACTGCCTTGCACGCAGTAGGTCATCGGTTCAACTCCGTTCACCTCCACCATTAACGTTTATTGTAGGAAAGGTGTCCGAGTGGCTTAAGGAGCACGCTTGGAAAGCGTGTATAGGGGCGACTCTATCGTGGGTTCGAATCCCACCCTTTCCGCCAGAGCTCCTGAACTTCACAAAAATTACCCCAGTTATATAATTTCCATGAAGCACTTTTCTCAAGTTTTTTGCTAATCTCAAAATCTCTAAATTCCTTTCTAATACTGAATCATTAAAACCAATTAGTCCGCCATAAATCATAATTAAATACCCAATATGACCCAGATTCCATCGTACAGAATCGACTTCCTTGGCGTTAAGGCTCTTAAATTAATACTCTATAGCTTATTAAGCGTCTTGGGATTTTCCTTGCATTATATTTTAATTGGTATATTTGGGCTTTGCTTCATCCAAACTACACTTTCTTTTAGTCTTTTTAGTTTCTCTACTTTTGCTAGTTAACGTGATTGCCGGTATTGTCGCTTCAGCTGTGTAATTGTCATTGCACGCCTTCCTCGAGAAATCCTAAATGATAGAATGCTCTCTATGCTCGGGTTTGATTTTATTGGTTTCCTACATGGTAATAGGTTAAGACAGGGAAAATAGGGAACAAGTATAACAAAAAATAAAAAATAATAGATCATATACATCATTACAAATGGGTTACGGTATCCTTTGAATCCTTATTCTTTAACCGTTGTTGTTCAATAGTAACTAAGTTCTTAGTAAAAGAACGTCATCTGGCAACATTCTTCCTTTAGTTTTTGGACGAGTAAATGAACTCAAAATAGATGTTATAACAAAAGAATTAATTAGGATAAGGTATTTCTGTTTTCTTGGGTGTATGGGTATCAGTAGCGATGTTTTATTACTTGAGAAGAACCTATTTTATTTAGACAATGTTTAAAGTCGAGATATTATTATATCGAAAAGCAAATGATATAAATCCATGTTTACTAGTATTCTAGATATCTTTAATATTGGGATTGGGCCATCAAGCTTTCATACAATCTGACCCATTATTGCGGCTAATGATTTTCGTGATCGTGTGCTGGATTATCTTTCAAAATGTGAAAATAAATCAATGTTTCGAATAACCTGTACCCTGAAGGGTTCTTTGGCTTATACCGGAAAAGGACATGCGACTGATCGTGCAATTGCCTTAGGTCTTCATGGATATAAACCACATACGTTGGCAGATAAGGATATAGACAGCCTAATTGCCGATAGTATCCGCTCCGGTTTTATTCAGGAGGGTTCTTTTTTCAATATGTAAAGATATTATTTTTGATAGAGGGAAATCATTACCAGAATATTCCAATGGCATGGTTTTCGAATTATTAGATCAATCAGACTCTCTCCTACTTTCAGAAATCTATGTCTCTATCGGAGGAGGGTTTATCAAAACACGTTCTGAAATGCATCAAAATAAACGTGATTTTAAAGAAGACAACGTAGAAATGTGCCCCTATCCATTTAAAACAGCTCAGGAAATGCTGGCAATGGCTGTAGAGAGTGGGCTCTCTATTGTCGACATGAAAATAAAAAATGAATGTCAGTACCATTCCAAAGCCCATCTTGAAAAGGGGATGGATATTATTTGGTCAGCCATGAAGGGCTCCATTGAGAGAGGGGTGAATAGCCAAGGTATTCTTTCAGGGGGACTTAATGTTTCTAGGAGAGCAAAAACCTTACATGATCAACTCTTAGCGTGTCCTGAGGACGCAACGGTTAACGATTGGCTGAGTGCTTATGCAATCGCCGTAAATGAAGAAAATGCAGCAGGAAATGTGGTTGTAACAGCCCCTACTAATGGCGCAGCAGGCGTGATACCTGCAATATTATATTATTACACAACACATAAATCAGGAAATAAAGATCACATTTATAAATTCCTACTGGTTGCTAGTGTAATAGGTGGCTTGATAAAGCATCCAAGTTCAATTTCAGGAGCAGAAGTAGGGTGTCAGGGTGAAGTTAGGTCGGCCGCCTCTATGGCAGCGGCCAGATTATGTGCAATTCTTGGAGGGAGTTCTGAGCAAAATAGAAAATGCCGCAGAAATCGCTCTTGAGCATCACTTAGGGATGACGTGTGACCCAGTAAAAGGGCTAGTGCAAATCCCCTGTATTGAGAGGAACGCGTTTGGAGCCGTTAAGGGCTATACTGCAGCTAAACTTGCATTAAGAGGTACAGGACAACATGTCATGTGTTTAGATAATTGCATTGCTGCTATGAAACAAACGGGGCTTGAAATGTCGAGTAAATATAAAGAAACCTCCTTAGGAGGTTTAGTGGTAAATAGTACGGACTATTAGTTTAGTATTATGACGTGATAGTTATCACTTTTATGCACTGATCTAAGAGGCGGGAAAAGGGCTTCAATTGACGTGGCTGTACAAGCGGTCTACTATATATCTCCGAGATCAATGATAAGGATATAGAATGCTGAACACAGGTCTATTGTTAGTTAGTATGGTTTTGTTTATTGCTGGGTGTGATAAGCCTGATCATATTACGGTTTATAAAGTGCCCAAAGCGCAACTCAAGACTCAAATGACTAATCATGAGTCTCACATAGGATGGGTAACACCTAAGGAATGGCGGTCTCAATCTAAAACGCCCATGCGATTAGCCTCTTTCACTATAGATGACTTATCGAAACAGGATATAGATATTTCAATAAGTTCCTTTCCGGGAGATGTTGGTAGTTTACTTGCTAATGTGAATCGGTGGCGTGGTCAATTGGGACTTACTTCTATAAAGGGGCAAGAGTTACATAAAGTAAGTGTCTTACGTAAATTTGGAAAGACGCCAATGACGTTTGTACGTTTAGCCAGTATTCCTGACAATAAAAGTACAGAAAAACTAATGATGGTTGCGATTTATAAACATGCCAACAATACATACTTTTTTAAGATGATAGGTAAAAAAGAAGTCATATCTAAACAAGAATCAACGTTTATTAAATTCTTAGAAAGTATTTATGTTAAGCATTAGACGTGTGTTCATATTGTTATCATCAACCTGGCTCGCATTAGGGTGTTTACTCTGTTTATTTATCCTTGTATTTGTTGGGACCATTGACCAGGTTAATAAAGGCATTTTCCTAGTTCAAAAGCAGTATTTTCAAAGTTTATTTGTAACTTATTCTATTGCAGGACGTAATATCCCTATTTTTCCGGGTGGAGCACTAGTTGGAAGTTTACTGGTGGTGAATTTATTAGTAATGGTGATTAAAAAGAAGATGTATCGTATAAAGAGTATGGGGCTATTTCTTATCCACATAGGTTTGATTACGCTTATTATTGGTAGTGGACTGATCAGTGTATTGGCGGAAGAGTCACATATGAGTTTGGATGAGGGGGTTGAGACTTACTATTCAGAAAAGGCTAGAGAAAATGAACTTGTCTTAATCGATAAAACCCCTTCTGAATATGATACTGAGATTAGTATTCCGCAATCGATACTTGAAACAACACAACTCATCACCAGTGATGAATTACCTGTTGATATCCGTGTTTTAGTCTATTTAGATAATGCTGCTTTGGTGTTAAAAAAGTCAGGTATACCAGACTATGGGTATCCCACGATAACAAGAGGGCTGGGTGCTGGCCTTCAAGTTCTACCAAGGCCCGTTGTAACAAATGATAAGGAGGTCAATCTTTCTGCAGCGATTATTGAAATTATCTACAATAAAGAATCACAGGGGGTCTGGTTATTATCTAGGGCTCTTGATCAGGCCGATAGTGTTACCCTTGGTGAGAAAGCGTATTCAATATCACTTCGTTCAAAACGGCTCTATAATCCTTATTCGATAACACTTAAAAAATTTAAACGAGAGTATTATCAAGGGACTACTATTCCAAAAGCCTACTCAAGTATTGTTCAGCTTAACGATTCTGAGTTTAAGGAGTCTCGAGAGACACTGATTTATATGAATCATCCGTTACGATATCGAGGAAAAACCTATTACCAGGCAAGTTTTGGAGAAAATGATACACGATCTATTCTTCAAGTGGTAGAGAATCCAGGTTGGATACTTCCGTATGTATCGTGTATTTTGATTTCCATTGGGTTGTTTTGGCAGTTTTTCTCCCATCTATATCGATTTTCTAGGAAATTGAAATGAAACAATCCTTAGTAACAATAATCATAGGGTTGTGTTGTTTAGGGGTTGTTATTTCAGAGACCTTTAAAAAAGAATCAACGCCATTATCGTATCTTAGAAAAATACCTGTAATGAGTCATGGGCGGATTAAGCCACTAGATAGCGTTGCACGCAATAGCTTGCTCATGATCTATGGAAAGCAGAAACTTCGAAACCCTAAATTAACAGCGATAGAATGGTTAAATACACTCTTAGTTAACTCAGAAGAAGCCGACCAATTAGAGATATTTCCTATTAAAATGAAAGCACTACGTTATGCGCTAGGCTATAAAGATCGTAAGTATATCAGTTATAAGGACCTTTTTCCTCAATTAGAATACATCACAAAAGAAGCTGAAAAAGTAGAAAAGATAGAGTCTGTGAATCAGACATACTTTCAAAAAGAAATCCTATTATTGTTTAAAAGGGTTTCGCTGTATATAGGGTTGAAACACTCATTTTTTACTCAAGTATCAGAGGCAACATATAAAGATTTCATGAAAACCCATCGACAGATTGTTCGTGAAGGATTGGCTGCAGTAACACACCCTGAAGAGGATACTTCGCAATTGCCATTAGCCATACTCCATGAGGCTATCCAGCAGTACCAAGCCCTGGATGCGTTAGCTCATTTACGAATCATTCCACCAATGGCTCAATCAGACTCCACCTGGCATACTTTAGGCTCAGGATTAATTTTAAGCCTCAAGAATGGCAACTCACACCCTTATCTTGATTATTATGCAAACGCATTCGATGCTCTAAAAGAAAAAGACATCACTACATTAGTGTTAATACAGAAGCGAATTCATGCTGAGTATATGGCCTTATATCCTAATCAGGCTAAGAAGATTATCTATGAAGAGAGGTTTAATCGCATACAGCCCTTTTATAAGGCAATAGCCCTGTACGTAGGAGGTTTCTGTATATGCATGCTGGGCTTTTTATTTAAATCTAGGATGGTAACTCATAGTGGAAAAATAGTAATTATAATGGCCTTTCTTATTCATTCACTAGGTTTATTAACACGAATGATAATTGAATCTAGACCTCCAGTAACTAATTTGTATTCATCTGCTATATTTGTGGGATGGGTTATTGCGTTACTAGGAATACTTTTTGGTACTATATTTAAAAATCGTGTAGGGGTCATGTTATCCGCTGTTGGAGGTTTTCTCTCGTTAATTGTTGCGCATCATTTATCACTTAATGGGGATACAATGGAGATGATGCGAGCCGTGTTAGACTCTAATTTTTGGTTATCAACTCATGTAGTAAGTATTACCATAGGGTACAGTTCAACGTATTTGGCAGGACTATTAGGTATTTCTTATCTCTGCCAAGGACTCTTTACAACAACATTAAGAAAAGAGCTTAGACGTGAATATGGACGTATGGTATATGGGATTATCTGTTTTAGTTTGCTCTTTAGTTTTATTGGGACGGTTTTAGGCGGATTTTGGGGCGACCAATCCTGGGGCCGATTTTGGGGATGGGATCCAAAGGAAAATGCGGCCTTGTTACTTCTCTTATGGAATGCCATCATCCTTCATCTAAAAGGATTTGGATTTATTAAAGTCAGAGGTATGATGTTAGCGGCTATTTTTGGAAATATTGTGACAAGCTTTTCTTGGTTTGGCGTAAATATGTTAGGGGTAGGGCTTCATTCCTACGGGTTTATGGAAAAAGGATTTTTCTGGTTAGGACTTTTCTTTTTAAGTCAGATTTTCTTTATGTGCTTAGGATTATTACCAACTAAGTATTGGAAGAGTTCTTACTAAGTTACACCTTAATAATCTTTTTTAGTCCTGGTAATAGAAAGACCCACCGATTGTACATTTTTGATAATATTAGGCTTTTCGATACGGAGAGTGACCTGTTGAATAGAATAAGTGGAGAGAAGATACCGTGCTATATGGTCTGCAAAAGCTTCTAGTAAAAAAAACGAGCATGTATTCCCCATGGTTTTAATCTCTTCAATAATTATTGCATAATCGATAGTATCTTTGAGATCATCTGTTTTTCCAGCCTGTTTGAGTGATGTTGATAATTCCATATTAAGGATTAGACGTTGCCTTTGGAGACGTTCTTTGTCATATACACCAATCGTCGTATGGATGGTTAAGTCGCGAATAATAATGGTATCAGTCAAAAGGCACCCCGTTCTATTATGGATCCAACATGGTTAACATAGAGAAATGATGACGGAATCATACACTAATATGAGCCAAGATGAACAGGGACATGCTTAGCGGTTTTGATAAACATCCTCACACTTACTTGCTAAAATAAAATCGTTTTCGTGTAGCCCATTAATTTTATGGGTCCATATAGAAACAGTGACTTTCCCCCAAGTGAGAAGAATATTAGGATGATGACCTTCTTGTTCGGCTATATGAGCAATCGCATTGGTGTAATCTAATGCCGATACAAAATCAGGAAAGGTATAGGTGCATTCTAGATGGTGAGCATCAATGATGTTCCAGTCGTCAGTTAGTTCTTGAAGATAGCGAGCTGTTTCAGTCTCATTAAGAGGCGAAATTCCTCCCTGACAAGGGGTACAGGTTTTTGTGTTTAAAGGGGACATAATAACTCCTATATATTGATGATTCGGATAGATACATAGTATAAATCTAATCATCAAAAAAGGATAGGGCACGTTACGCACAAGTCCTAAAAATATTGCTATCTTCTACAATAAATGATTGGGATAAATACTAAAAAATTTCACTTGAAGAGATCCTTTATATAGTGCTAATCTATTTCTTGTGCCCCATATATAGCGGTTTATATAAAAATAACGCGAGGTTATCCCATGAAGTGTGCCTATTGTAATGCTACCGAAACAAGTGTCTTAGAATCACGAACAATCGATCAAGGAGAGTGTATTCGTCGTCGTCGGTTATGTGATCGATGTGAAAAACGGTTCACGACCTATGAAAAGGTAAAAGAATGGGATCTAGCTGTAGTAAAGCGTGACGAGACGCGTCAGTTATTTGATGTGTTTAAGTTAAAGTCAGGGATTACTAAGGCCTTAGAGAAACGGCCTGTAACACCACAACAGATTGACGATGTTCTCAAATGTATTCAAGTTAAAATTAAAGATAACCATTATAAAGAAGTGTCTAGTAATGTGATTGGTGAGTATGTCATGTGGCAATTAAAAGAGGTAGATGAAGTTGCCTATGTAAGATATGCATCTGTCTATAGACAATTTAAAGATGTTCAACAATTTGTGGAGGAAGTAGAAAAAATCCAGTCATAAATAAGGAGGGCGTTAAGCAGGCAAAGTTACAAAAAAGGGTAGTATCTTAAAGATTAAGAGGAGTCACATAAATGAGTATAAAAGAAGAGTTGTTTCAAGCCGAATTTAAAGAAGAAAGTATGTCTAATTCTGAGATCATTAATAAAAGACGGATTATTAATGGCTATGACGATGGACTGATGCAAATATCACCTTTAAAGCATCCATGGGCCTTTAAAATCTTTAAAACCATGCAAAAAAATAATTGGGTTGCAGAAGAAGTCCCTTTTCAGAAAGATTATGAACAGTGGACTAATGGGGAAATAAACGAACAAGAAAAAGCCTGTTTTTTACGTGCACTTGCATTTGCCTCTAATTTGGATGGTCTTTTAACAAAGACGTTAAGTGAAATGATTAAACCTCAAATCACAAGCCCTGAGGTCTGTTTAGCCATTGCAAGACAAATTTATGAAGAAGCGTTACATGTGGATAGCTATTCAGTCATGATTGAAGCGATGTCGTTTGATCCTGAAGAAGTCTATGGCTTATATAGAAAAGATCAAAAACTCTATTATAAAAACAGAGAAGTCTTACAATCGGTAGCGAAAGTAAATAAACCTGGCTTTAAGACTGGAACCTTTGAAAATGATCAACTCTTTTTAGAGGCTTGTACAACAAATTTAATCTTAGAAGGGGTCTTCTTCTTTTCAGCCTTTTTAATTTTCTATAATTTTGGACGCCAAAATAAATTGCCAGGCAGTAAGGAAATGATCCAGTTTATTAATCGTGACGAAGATCAGCATGTACAGCTCTTTGTAAATATCATCAATACCATTAAGATGGAGCAACCTGAACTTTGGACAGAAGACCTAAAACAGTTAATCTCATCTAATATGAAGGGTGCGGTTGAAATGGAAATAGAGTGGGGGCTATCCTGTATTGGAGATGGTATTTTAGGGCTCACTGAGAAAAATATGACAGAGTACCTGCAGTTTATTGGAGACCTAAGGCTTTCTGCTATTGGTTTAGATAAAATTTGGTGATCTGCAAATCCATTTCCTTGGCTTGACGAATTTACGCAAGGGAATATGATTGAAGTTAACTTTTTTGAAGGGACTGTTCGTGAATACCA
>CAZIOF010000192.1:0-13445 GCA_964540745.1 uncultured Candidatus Marinamargulisbacteria bacterium | reverse complement strand
TTAAATTGACATTATTCTTAAAAATTGTTATGATTCGACCTGCATTTTAGGGTCCTTAGTGGGCTCAGAGATTTTTTTTTGTTTTTAGGAAGGAATTTTATATGGCTATTCGTGTTGCAATAAATGGGTTTGGACGTATTGGACGTAATGTTTTTAAGGTGATCCAGGATCGCCCCGATTTAGAAGTGGTGGCAATTAATGATTTGACGGATGCTAAAACGCTTTCTCATTTACTTAAATATGATTCGGTTCATGGTCAATTTAAGGGGACTATAAAGGTTCAGGGGGACTCCATCATTGTTAATGATAGAATCGTTAAAATATACTCTATTCGTGATCCTAAGCGTCTTCCCTGGGCAACGTTAGGGGTTGATGTGGTTATTGAGTCTACAGGGATCTTTGCCATGGCAGAGAGTGAACGAGGCGGGTACTTGGACCATGTTGCGGCAGGTGCTAAGAAAGTTATTCTGACTGTTCCTGCAAAGGATGAGATTCAGACGGTTGTATTGGGTGTAAATGATGAGTCTATTAAGGCTGATATACAGGCTTATTCTAATGCGAGTTGTACGACCAACTGTTTAGCTCCTTTGGCGAGTGTTCTTCAACGGGCTTTTGGTATTAAAAAAGGGTTTATGACTACCGTACATTCTTATACAAATGATCAGTGTATATTAGATTTGCCGCATAAGGATCTTAGACGTGCTCGTGCAGCTATGCAGAATATTATTCCTACAAGTACAGGTGCAGCTAAGGCGGTTTCTCTTGTTATGCCTGAGTTAAAGGGTAAATTAGATGGCATTGCTATGCGTGTTCCAACGCCTGATGGTTCAGTGGTTGATCTTGTTTGTGAAGTGCAAAAAGAAACGTCTGTTGAAGAAGTGAATGCGGCTATTAAACAGGCGTCTGAAGAGCGATTAGCGGGTATTTTGGAGTATTCAGATGAGCCTCTTGTGTCTACTGATATTTTAGGAAATACGCATTCCTCTGTTTTTGATTCTCAACTTACGATGGTTAACGGGAGTATGGTTAAGGTCGTTTCTTGGTATGATAACGAAATGGGTTATTCCAATCGTGTTGTTGATTTAGTCGGTCGTATTCATAACGTCCAGGAAAACACACCTGAAACGCAAGCAACAGCGCAGGTTTAGTCCTAGTGTCTACAACAACATTATCAAAACAGAGTATTCAAGAGCTAGGCAATGAAGAGTTAGAGGGGAAGATTGTTCTAGTTAGGGTTGATTTTAATGTCCCTATTAATGATGGTTTCATTTCAGATGATACTCGTATTAGGGCCTCTTTGCCAACTATTCGCTATCTTATTGAACATCAGGCGCGTGTTGTTTTAGTGTCTCATTTAGGTCGTCCAGGTGGTTCTATACAAAAGTCTTTAAGTTTGTTTCCAATTGCTAAAAAATTATCCCATTTATTGGGTAAATCAGTTCAGATGGCGCCTGATTCTCAAGGTGATGATGTGCGTGAGCTTGTTCGTCAGTTAGGGAATGGTGATCTTTTATTGTTAGAAAATATTCGTTTTTATAAAGAAGAAATATCAAATAGTCGAGGGTTTGCTAAGGATCTAGCCTCTTTGGCTGATATCTTTGTCCAAGATGCTTTTGGTACTTCTCATCGTGCTCATGCCTCTACTACAGGTGTTGCCAAGTTTTTACCCTCATATGCAGGGTTATTAGTTCAGAAAGAAATTCAGTTTTTGAATAATGCGATTCAATCTCCAGAAAGACCTTTAGTTGCTATTATCGGTGGCGCTAAGGTGTCAACAAAAATACGTGCTCTTAATGCACTTTTAGATGTTGTTGATGTTCTTGTTATTGGTGGCGCTATGGTGTTTACGTTTCTTAAAGCCCAGGGATATGAAGTTGGTAAATCCTTATGGGAAGAGGATAAACTTAATATTGCTAAAGCTTTTTTAAAGAAAGCTGAGAGTTCTAACGTTGAGGTTGTTTTTCCAGTGGATCAGGTAGTTGCCTCTGAATGTAGCATTGATTCAGAGCCTTCTGTTGTATCGTCTTTTTTAATTCCTGAGGATGAAATGGGCTTAGATATCGGCCCTGAATCTGTGACACTTATAACGGATAAAATTTCATCTGCAAAAACAGTCGTTTGGAATGGTCCTTTAGGTGTATTTGAAGTTCCTCCATTTTCTAAAGGGACGTTTGATGTGGCGCGTTATTTAGCCCAAAGCAAGGCTACCAGTATTGTAGGGGGAGGGGATTTGGTGTCTGCCTTTAGTCAACTTGGATTAAAAGATTTGATTACGCATGTATCTACGGGTGGGGGTGCCTCACTTGAATTTTTAGAAGGCCGTGTATTACCAGGGATTGATATTCTTAGGGATTTGAAATAGGCGAACTCATGTCTTCACAAGATGATGAATTACTAGAACATGCCATAAAAAATGTGTCAAAGAGACGACATGTTCTTTCTGATGGTGCAAAAAAAGCTAGACAGGATTATGATGATTTTTCAGAACGACCGTCTTTCGAGCCAATGAATAATGATTCATTGCCTGCTCTTGATACAATTTCTGAATTTAATGAGAGTGTGAGAATTCTAATTAGCATTTTTGAAGCGTCTAAGTTTGATGAGTTGTCTATTTTCATCTCTTACCCGAGTCGGATTTTAATCTTAAATTTATTTATTGGAATTCTTAGGGGTATGGGCTTTTTTATTGGGTTTGGATTGGTTGGCTTTATACTTCTTTACTTATTTAAGACCTCTGTTCCATCTTTTTCCGAATATCTAAGTCTTTTTTTGAATTCATTGCCAAGGCCATAAATATGTTCAATTATTGGTATACACTATTGATCGTTGTTGGTATTGGTATAGATCAGTTTAGTAAGTATATAGCCCAAGAGACCTTAAGTTTTGTGTCTGGGAATACTATTATTTCAAATGTTTTGACATTTCAACTGGTGTATAATCAAGGTGCTGCGTATGGCATCCTATCTGGTCAACGATTTCTTTTGTTGACGATTAGTATCCTTGTTTTAGTAGGGATTATTTACTTTCGTCATAGCTTAGCGCGAACACCCCTTTCACGAATAGGGCTTTCTTTTTTAGTCATTGGTACAGTCGGGAATTTTATTGATCGTGCTCTTCATGGCTATGTAATCGACTTTATTTATTTACCACTTTTACCTATCTTTAATGTGTTTAATATTGCTGATATTAGTATTAATATTGGTATGATCGCATTGCTTTATGATGTGTTCTTTGAGAAGAAAGATGTCATTTAATTGTGGATGAAATTATTTGTCACTCCGAAGGGGGCCGCCTGGATCTTTATTTGGTTGATTGTCTTGATCGTTCGCGAAGTAGCATTAAGAAATTAATTAGCAATAATAGTGTGCTTGTTAATCAGAAATCAGTTAAGTCAGGCTACATCTTGCGAAAAAATGATAGAATCTCTTTTCAGGATGTTGCCCCACTTCAAACTGAAGGAGCGGTTTTACCTGTTGATGAGATGCTTCTTTATGAGGATAATCATCTTCTCGTTTTGAATAAACCTGCAGGGCTTGTGGTTCATCCTGGGGCGGGCGTTCAGAATGAGACATTGGTTGATTCATTATTAAGTTATACCTCATCTTTATCTGATTGTGGTGAAACCGATCGTCCTGGGATTATTCATCGTTTAGATCGTTATACTGAAGGTCTTATGGTTGTGGCAAAAACCAATAACGTGTATCAGCATTTAACCCAACAATTTAAGGATCGTACTGTTGGAAAACGTTATTATGCGATGGTTTATGGGGATATTCGAGATGATTTTCTTGAATTAACATTTTCGATTGACCGCCACCCTCATAAACGGACTCATATGAGGGTTGTTCCCAAAGGAGGAAGAGAGGCCTTTACAGAGGTTGAGGTACTTCGTCGTTATCGTTCAAAAACCTTTGTAAAGGTTTTTCCTAAGACGGGGCGAACACATCAAATACGAGTACACTTATCACATATTTCACATCCTATTGTAGGGGATCCCGTTTATGGGAAAAAACGTGGTGGTGGACAATTATTACAGTCTTATTATTTATCGTTTATCCATCCCGGTTCATCACAACGATTAACATTTATATTGCCCCCTTCTGAACGTTTGGGCGTGGGCTGATTTAGTGTTAAAACAACTTGTTTTTGGAGGGTTATTGGTTTTTCTTTTGAGTACTAGTGGCTTGCTTGCTTCACCTGAATTTCATTTTTATATGTCTGATAATAGTCTTAAACAGGGAGATGTTTTAAAGTTAAGAGTGACGAGTACGGTCAAACTAGATAAGCCAACATTTCAGATAGGCTCGCATAAGGGAACTCTCTTTTATGTGAAAGAAGATAAGATTTATTATTATATGGCTTATATAGGGATGTCTATGTATTGGTCGTTAGGTTCTCATAAGATCGTTATTACATTACCTTTCAAGTTTGGGGTGTCCAAGAAAACGTTATATTTTACGTTGAAAGATGGCCAGTTTTCTAAAGGGACAATTCGCTTAAGCCCCACCAAAAAAAAGGTTGCCTCTAAACGCGGTGAATTAAAGAAAGAGTCTCGGAATATTAGCCGCGTTTTTCGAACAAAAACTGTTAAACGTATTTTTAATAAACCCTTTATCAGACCAGCAAAAGGGCGAATTAGTTCAACATTTGGTGCCTATCGTGTTTATAATGATTCGGGAAAAACCTCCCGGCATCATAGCGGGCTCGATATTGCGAATCGAGAGAAAACGCCTGTGTATGCGGTTAATGATGGGGTGGTCAAAATGAGTGCTTCTTTGCATAGTCATGGAAATACGATTATCTTGGATCATGGGTTAGGAGTATTGAGTATTTATAATCACCTATTTTCTAGATCTGTGTCAGATAATCAGATAGTGAAGCAAGGTCAGCTAATTGGCCTTATGGGTTCTACTGGTATTGCTACAGGATCACATCTTCATTGGGGGATGAGTGTTCAGAATATTAGGGTGAATCCGTTATTTTGGCTAAATCATGCATTTTTGTATCAATAAGTTTCTTAATGTCTTACTTTGGTGTATTCTTTCCCTTGTTGTAGGATGTGATGCGCTTTATGCGAATGTCCCTGAATTAGAGGCTAAAACGCTTGTAGAAACTTTATACTATGATGTCTATAAAGATACTGAATTTGTATTTAATGTTCATTTTAATATTGGTCATGCACTATTGGATTCTAAAGCTATTACGTATGTGTCTACCCAAGTATCTGGGAATTTAGTTTATGAAAAAAATATCGTTATTTTATCAAAGGAATTAAAAAAAGTACTTTATATTTTTCAGCATACAGAAAACTTTTTGGATAAAACTTATTTTCAGTGGACCGTGAATAATTTACAACCACTAGCGATGGTCAAATATGACTACTTGCGGAGAGAAAAGCTTATTGAACGTTATTTTACATTTCCTTCTGATGGGTATTCCTTGCAATCTTTATTATATTTATTTCAGACATTGGACTATTCAGTGGGTAAAGGGTTTGATTTTCGTCTATTAGTGCCGCCTAATCATTTTTATAAATTTTCAGGAACTATTATTGGTGAGGAGATGATTTATATTAGTGGCGAGGCTATTCCTTGTTTTAAAATGCAGTTATCCTTAGCGGGTTTTTTGGGGTTTGTGACGCCTAAATTCTATTTTTGGTTAGGACAGTCATTTCCTCATGTTCCGTATCAATATCGAGATACGCGATTCATTTATAAGTTACGTCGGATAAACGGGTCGTTACGTCTTTAACTCGAAGTTGAAGGTGCCATACCGTGTTTAAGCAAATAAGAGGACACAGCATGTCCAGCAAATTCCTGCTAAGAAAGCGGCAATACTTGCTTGTGGCAGTTGTGTTTTGACGTGGTCCATGAGGTCACATCCAGTAAACATTGAGCTAAGTACAGTTGTATCTGATATAGGTGAGCATTGATCCCCAAATACACTTCCATCCATTACTGCGGCAAAACAAATTGTCATGAAAAACATAGGGTGTGCAAGCTCATAATTTTGTGAGATAGCCCAGGCTAATGGCATGGTTAATGGAAAGGCGACAGCATAGGTTCCCCAACTGGTTCCTGTAGAAAAGGCGATGACGATGGTAATAAGTTGTAGAAGAACAGGGAGACTCCAATAGGGGATTCTGTTTCCTAGTAACTCCACGACATAGGCACCGCCACCCGTTTCTTGGCTTACCATTCCTATTGTAATGGCTAGGAGTAAGATGACAGAGCCGTAAACAACACTTTTGAACCCATCATGGATACCATCTACCAGGTCGGTTAACGTCATTCCTTTTAATAATGCTATGACCATGGCACTTAGAAAGGCTAAGGAAAATGCCCAGCGTACTTTGGGTGAACCGAACATAATAAAGGTTCCAATGGCTGTTGTAATAAGGACGATTAAAGGGATCAAGAATTCAAGTATATGAGGGGTATAGTAACTAGGTGTTGTATTGGTATAGTTATCTTTTAATGCTAGAGGTTTTGCATCTACTGCATCAAGTGCCCCTGTCTCTCTAGAACGTTTTATGGCCATTTTTAGTTTTTTTCCTGTAAATGGAAGTTTATCGATACTTAACAAAAATGTGAATGTCACAGCAAAAATGGCATAGAAACAAAACGGTACGCTTCTAAAGAAAAAAGCAATGCGATCGGTTTCGGAGGCTAAAAAACTAACCCCAGTGACAAAAATTAGTGATTGGATATAACCTGGCCATGCATTAAAGGCAAGTTGAGAAGCAATAGGAGATGCTGTGGAATCAACGATATAGGCTAATTCTTCGTGACTGACGTTGTGCTTGTCTGTAATAGGCTTAACGGTCGTTCCTACTAAGATAGTACTGATGGTACCACCTTGGAAGAAGAGGATTCCCAATAGCCAGGATACAAACTTTGCTGAACGTGGGCCTTTGACAAAATGTTTGGTCATATATTCAGCAAAGGCCTTTGTTGCCCCTGTTTTTGTCCAAATCCCCATTAATGCACCCAATAACCATAGATATAGAATGAGGATGCCCGCAACGTTTTTTGTCATGAGCTTTGGGATTAGTACTTGTTCAGTGATATCATATTGACCCAGTAGAAGTGCACCTGAAATAATGCCGCATATTAGAGCGCTTAAGGGCTCTTTTGTTAGCCAGCAGAGAACAATTGCAACAAAAGCAGGTAATAAAGACCAGATATTTAAATGTTTTTTTAATTTAAATGAGTAAAATTGTTTTGTTCTTTTATCATCTTTGATGATGTGTTTATAAGCATATGGATGAGGTAGTACTGGGGTTATCCTTTTTTGGTGGTAGTCTTCGATATTTTGGGGCATTAAGGTTCGGAGGGTCATCATATTTGCTTTGAGGTAAGTCACAGGGTTTTTGATGATGATTTCTTTGTTATTTTTTATGAAGTATGGAGCTCCTTTAGGTGTATATTGTACGTCTAAAGGCGTTACTTCTGGCGTAAAAGATGGAGGGACATGTTTTCCTGCCCAAAAGGAAACAGCAAAGCAGGTCAGTATAAATATACACGGAAGATTGATGATTCGTTGCCATTTTATGTGGTTGGCTTTTAACATATGACACCCTTTTATAAAATTGTATTGTTTTAAGCTATCTTGTCTTCAAGGGTATTACCCCAAAATAGTGGTGTTTAAACACGTTGCTAGAATTGTTGGGTTTTCTTAATTTATCGTTATAGATAGGTTGGGATTGGTTTAACTTTATGGACATCGCCACAATCCTAATGTTTAAGTCTCTCTTTAAACGGGAATACTTCTATATGAGGGGTATTAATAAAGGAGGGTTTACGATGAATAAGCTTCGCGAAAAGAAGTCGTCAAAGCAAACATCGCGTGGCGTTTATGATGGATCAGTTACTAGAAAAGGCCACTTTTTAAAGGCGTTTAGATCCTTATATGAAGATACGGCACATGAATTTTCAACGTTGAGTCAGGAAGATAGGCGTCGTGCAAAGAACGTATTTGTTCTTTTTGTTTGTGTTATCTTTATATATGTGGTTGTTTCGGCAGTTATCTTTCAGAGACAAGTGACGGATTTAGAGTCGCGGATTCGTTTGTTGGAATCACAGGCTGTTCAGGGCGTCTCTGTAGGTGTGCCAGTTGATGAAGATCTTACACAGAAGGTGATTGAAAAAGGCCGTTCTTTTAATCAAATCTCTTATGATTCTGATGAATAGAAAGACGCGATTTAAAGATATTTAAGAGAGTTTCAGAATGTGTTTCAATATGTTGAAAGAGTGAGTCTTTGAGCGAAAAAAACACGAGAAGAAAGATGGCAAAATTTCCTGGTAAGTAGATAACTGGATAGTCATTTATTCCAAATAGAAATGATATCAAAAAGATGCTGCTTAATAGTCCAATTGAAAAGGTATTGGCAATAAGTGATAGGAGTATGTATATTATTGGGAATCCAATAATAAGTAGAGGAGAGAGTATACTATAAAATCCAAAAAGTGGGAGAAAAAAAGATTTTTGGTTGTTAAATTTGTAGAAGGGGGACCAATTATGGAGCCCTATACATGCGATAGTAGTTGATATAATTAATGTTGGATTGTTGTCAAAAAATTGGAGGCATATTGCGGTGGGGAGTATTCCTTTGCTGATGTTTAAAAGGGAGAGGAGGCCCTTCATGAGTGGCCATTTTGGAAAGGTGGAGAGTTCGGTGGGGGTATCGAGTTGAGCCGTTATTTGACGGTGTTTTTGAAGAAGTGATTTTAGCACTATTTCGAAGGGAATAGATGCAAAGAGTGATATGCCAATAAGATATAAAACTAATGGTACTATAGGAGCCACTATACTTGGTCTAAGTTAAATTCATGGTGTAAAACCTCTAGCGCTTTTTGACCGTCTTCTTTTGAGACGACGCAGGAGATCTTGATCTCAGATGTTGATATGAACTGGATGTTAATATGATGAGTTCCAAGGACTTGGAACATTCGGGCTGCAATGCCCGGTTTTGATATCATGCCAACACCAACAATTGAAATTTTGGCGATGGCATCGTCCCATTTTATTCCTTCTGCACCATGCTCTTTTGAAAAAATATCTGTAATTCTTTTTGTCATGTTGAGGTCATCTTTAGTGACAGTAAAGGTAATGTTATTGATTCTATTTTCTTCGATACTTTGAACGATCATATCTACATTGATGTTAGCCGCAGCTAAATTAGAGAATAATTTTCCGGCTATTCCGGGTGTATCAGGTACTCTTAGTATGGATACGGTTGCTTCATCTTCATTTAGTGCGATGCCTGTAACTGGACGATTAATTTCCATCTCTTGTTTCTCCTTTACGATAGTTCCCATTGAATTTGAAAAAGAGGACCTGACGTGGATGATGATATTGTTTTCTTTTGCACATTCTACTGAACGTGGATGTAATACTTTAGCTCCTAAAGAGGCGAGTTCAAGCATTTCCTCGTAGGAAATTTCTTTAATCTTTTGTGCCGATTTTACGCGTCGAGGATCTGTTGTATAGACACCGTCTACGTCTGTGCAAATATCGCATTCGGTTGCAGATAATGATGCGGCTAAAGCAACAGCGGAGGTATCTGATCCCCCTCTCCCAATGGTTGTGACGTCGGAATAGGTATTGATGCCTTGGAATCCTGTTACAATAACAACTTTATTTTCTTTTAGTTCTTTGTAAATGCGTTCAGGGTGAATGTCGATGATCTTTGCCCGTGAATAGGTTGTTTCGGTTTTGATTCCAGCTTGAAGGCCAGTTAGTGAGATGGCTTGAATTCCTTTTGATATGAGTGTCATGGCGAGTAATGAGGAAGAAATATTTTCACCATTTGAAATGAGAGCGTCATACTCTCTAGGATCAGGGTTTTCTGTAATATCTTTTGAAAGCTGAATAAGCTCATCAGTTGTGTCTCCCATAGCAGATACAACGATAACAAGATGAGAATTATGTTTTTTTGATTCGATAATTCTGTCAGCAATCATTTTGATTTTATCAATATTGCCAACGGAAGAGCCGCCATATTTCTGTACAATAATGTTCATTTTATCCTTTTCTTTAGCACCTACAGTGGCTTTTTGAACAGTGGTTAACATAACCTGTTCAAATTACTTTAAATGATTTAGTTCTGTCAAGCACTCTTACAGTGTATTTATTTGTTCTACATGATGTCATATTTGAGCCTGTTTATGTTTGTGGTAAGTGTTTTATTGTTCTGAAGGTGCTGTTTTGTTTAGATTAGGTGTTATGAATGGGGGATCTTTTTTAGACAAGTTCTTTTACTTTCGGTATACTATTGTTCTTAAATTGGGGAGACTGTAATGGTACCTATCCTAAATTTCTAGCTGATGTGGTTTTCTGATTTTTATGGTTAGTTATGTGTGGATTATGTATTCGATGTTCGATTATAAATCGTATCTATTTGGAGTTTATTTGTTTTGAGTAATAGGGATATTGATATTAACAGTTGGCCAGATATGATAGGTGTTGTTGGGCCTAATGGTTCTGGAAAATCGGTTTGTTGTGAGTATCTTGCTAGACATGATTATCATGTTTTTTCGTTGTCGGATAATGTTCGGGCTGAGGCACAGTTACGTAAGCGCGCTTTGACGAGGGATAATTTAATTCTTACTGGAAATGAATTGAAAAGTCAGTTTGGGACAACTATTTTGGCCGAGCGTGTTTTTCATCAATCCCAGGAGCTATCTAGTGAACGGCTTGTGTTTGATAGTATTCGTCATCCTGATGAGGCACTCTTTTTAAGAGGAAAAGGGGTTTACTTATTAGGGATTACAGCTAATCTAAAGCTTAGATACCAGCGGATTATGGCACGTAAGAAAGAAACAGATCGCGTTTCTTTTGAGCAATTTAAAGAACACGATATTGTTGAAGCGTCTGGTAATAGTGTTGGACAACATGTTCTTAAAACCCTTGAATTATGTGACGGTCTTATTGAAAACGAACAGGGATTAGCTGAATTTGAAATACAGTTACATGATATCTTAAGTTATGAATCGAGTCTTTAAACATGACTAATATGGATAGATTACACATTCGCGGGGGGATTCCTTTGTGTGGGAAAGTGAGTGCTTCAGGGTCTAAAAATGCAGCCCTCCCAATTTTGGCGGCAGCCATTATGTTGGAAGGCGAGTCTCATATCACGAATATCCCTTATTTGAACGATGTGTCTGTTATGATCAAAATGCTGAATTCTTTAGGTATTCGTGCAGAATATCATGCCTCTAATTCGGTTCGAATATGGAATAATCGTAAGGTTCGTCATATTGCGCCTTATGAGTTGGTGACGGCCATGCGGGCTTCTTTTTTTGTTGCAGGGCCTGTTTTAGCAAGAACGGGTTATGCCAAAGTTCCTATGCCAGGGGGCTGTTCTATTGGTACTCGTCCTATAGACATTCACTTAAAGTGGTTCAGGGCATTAGGGGCTTCAATTTCGATTGAGCATGGGTTTGTTGAATTAAAGACTAAAAAATTGGTAGGCGCTGAAATATTTCTTGATTTTCCTTCTGTTGGAGCTACTGAAAATATTATGATGGCGGCTTGTTTGGCAGAAGGAAAAACGATTATTAATAATGCGGCACATGAACCTGAAATTGTTGATTTAGCCCTCTGTTTGGTTAACGCAGGGGGACGTATTAAAGGAGCCGGGACTTCCTCTATTGTTATAGAAGGGGTTTCTTCATTAAAAGGTGTTCAGCATGCGGTGATCCCAGATAGGGTAGAAGCGGGAACCTTACTCATATCGGGAGCGATTACAAAGGGGGATGTGACAGTTGAGAATGTAAATACGTCACATTTAGATGCTCTTATTAGGAAACTTAAAGAGTGTCAATTGAATGTCATTGTTTCGGAGAACTCTGTTCGTGTTAGTTATTCAGGTGCTATGGAGGCGGTGGATATTGAAACGCTTCCTTTTCCTGGGTTTCCAACGGATATGCAGGCTCAGATGATGGCGTTAATGACTATTTCTAAAGGAAGTAGTATTATTAGAGAAACTATTTTTGAGAATCGTTTTTTGCATGCTCCAGAGTTGATAAGAATGGGGGCAAAGATTAAGATTCAAGATCATCATGCGATTGTTGAGGGTGTTCCAAGATTGTCTGGGGCTGAAGTGAAAATAACAGATCTTCGTGCCGGAGCCTCTCTTGTTTTGGCTGGTTTGTGTGCCGATCAGATAACGACGGTCTATGGACTGAGTCATTTGCGTCGAGGATATGATGATTTGACAGGGAAATTAGGTCAATTGGGTGGTGGGATAGACGGGGTTTATTCACCAACGCATTAGCTATAAATAAAGAGGTGTGAAAGTTATGAAACAGCGATTACGTTTTACGAAAATGCATGGATTAGGTAATGATTTTATTTTGGTTGACGCTGTCAATCAACGTATTCGATTGGAGTCGGTCAGCGAATTAGCGAAACAGTTATGTGATCGTAATTTTGGGATAGGTGCAGACGGATTAATTTTGGCGATGGAGTCTGAGAGTTCTGACCTTCAGATGCGTGTGTTGAATTCAGATGGGTCTGAGCCTGAGATGTGTGGCAATGGTATCCGTTGTTTTTCAAAATTTGTTTATGAAAATAAGATTATTGAAAAAGATGTTTTTTCAGTCGAAACATTGGCAGGAATTATGGTGCCAGCCTTGATATTGAAGGAAGGATTGGTTCAAGGCGTTGAAGTAGATATGGGTGCACCTGTTCTGAATCGTTCAAAAATTCCTGTGTCAGGTAAAGGGGCTCATGTTGTTAATGAACAGATTGTCGTTGATGATATGTCGTTTAATATGACTTGTGTGTCTATGGGAAACCCCCATGCAGTTATATTTGTAGATGATTTGAAAGCCTTAGATTTGAATCGTTTAGGTCCCTTATTTGAAAAGAATAAATTGTTTCCTGAACAGATCAACACAGAATTTGTTCAGATACTTAATTCTGAAGAGGTTGTGGCGGTTGTTTGGGAACGTGGCGCAGGTGAGACCCTTGCCTGTGGTACAGGTGCTTGTGCAACGGTTGTAGCGGGTGTTCTAAATAAAAAATTAAATCGTAAAGCCCTCGTTCATTTGCCAGGAGGATCGCTTTCTATTGAATGGCAATCTTCAGATGATCACGTCATGATGACGGGCCCTGCGTCACAAGTGTTTAAAGGCGAAATCGATATTTAAAGGAGTTATCTTATGAAAGAAACAGAACGAATTAAACGAATACCCCCGTATATTTTTGCTGAGATTGATAAAAAGAAATCAGCGGCAAAAGCAAAAGGTATAGACATTATTGATTTAGGGATTGGGGATCCTGATTTGCCTACGCCAGATTTTGTTATAGATGCATTGGTAAAATCGGTTAAAGATCCAAGCACGCATGATTATCCGCCGTATCAAGGAACGCAACCATTTCGTAAGGCAGTAGCTGATTGGTATAAGGATCGATTTAATGTGTCTTTGGATCCG
>CAZIOF010000191.1:0-5854 GCA_964540745.1 uncultured Candidatus Marinamargulisbacteria bacterium | reverse complement strand
TGGCATAGTATTCGGCTTTATTGAGATTGTTTTGGCTTAAGTAATAGGCATAGAGATGGGTTAAGGCAGGAATGTTATGTGGGTCTTGTCGTAAGGTTGTTTCACATTCTAGAACGGATAAATTTAGTTATTTTGATGCGTAAGAAGTGCTTTTTCCTTCTAGTTTTGATGGGGCCGATTTTCCTGGTGTGTAGGATTTTGAAATTTAGGCCGCTTCTTTACCAAGTTCACTTAAAGGGTTCATACATTTTGGACAGTTATTCCCGATGGCTTTTTCTACAACTATAATGGTTTTGCATGTGGTACATAATAAGCTCATAGAGGTAGGACCCTATAATGGATGGACTGTGTTAAGGTGTTCAATGGCAAATTTGGCAGCACATTGTTCGGCTTCTTTTTTAGAGTTTCCTTGGCCAATCGATTTGATGATGTTTTTGCCGATAGTAATAACGGCTTCTACTAGAAATACTTTTTTATGGTCAGGCCCTTCTTCTTTAAAGACATTGTATTTGGGGAGTGGCCATCGATGTTGTTGTAGAAGTTCTTGAAGAACTGTTTTGTGGTCCTGGGTTTTGGTGAGGCCCATAATGGCCTCTTCTTCTTCTTCAAGGAGTGTGACTAAAAATATCTTTGTTGCGTCTAGGCCTTTATCTAAATAGTAAGCGCCTAGTAAGGCTTCGAAGACATTGGCTAAGTTTGAGGTCTTTGTTTCGCCGCCGGTATTTTTTTCGCCATAGGAAAATAAGATATACGGACCCATGTTCAGATGATTTGCAAGAAAGGATAAACTTTGGTCAGAGATGATTCGTGAGCGAATCTTCGTTAAATCCCCTTCCTGGCATTCTGGATAATGATTAAATAAATATTCAGAAATAATGAGCTTTAGGACGGCATCTCCTAAAAATTCTAATCGTTCATTATCTTGAATCTTAAGTTGTCGCTTCCGTTTTGCAAACGAGCTATGTGTGAACGCTGTATAAAGGAGTTCTTTATTCTTGAAAATGACACCTGTTGTCTTTTCAAATTCATGAAAAATTTGTCGTTGTGCATCTGTATAGGGCATGAGTGGTTTCCTTACTATGATTTGATAAAGTAGCGAATTGATTTGTAGAAAATAGCTGTTATTAATCCGAATAATAAGCCAATAATAAGGCCTAATAAGGTTCGTGTTAATGAAATGGTTAATGGCGTATGAATATGGCAGAAGGAATTGACTACCGAAATGAGGGCAACAACGCCTAGGAGATTAAAAAACCAGAGCCATTGTCGTGATATCCCTTTGTCTATGAATAATATGGTGCAGAGGAGTACAGGATATCCTATCAAAAATTCTTTTGTTCTTGGGCGAACAAAGAAGAGGCTTTCTAGCCACTCTCGGAGCTGAATTTCAAAAATAGGGATGCTAAAACTAATATGATTACCACTTCTTAGTATATAAACAAAGACGAACATGAGGCAGATAAAGACTGCTAATAGAACGCCTGTTCGGATGGGTGAGAAAAAGAGTCGTTGGAAGATATAGAAAAAGGATTTGATACGTTGTGGTCGAAGAAAGAAAAAAGTACCTATTAGGAGGAGTGGCATAATAAAGGAAATTTTTACGCCAAAGAACTGTTGGATCCCAAGTAAATAATGAATGTCGGATAGGAAGGCAATGATGAAGAGTGCTCCGGCTAAACAAAAAAGTGTAAGTTTAGTTGTGACATAGATAGCAAAGGGGATTTTTGCTATCCCTTTTGGAACAGTGTGTGGGAATTGGGAAATAAGGGCTAATGTTGGAAAGGTAACAGCTACTATGATGGCTAATATTTGATGAAGTACTGATATATTATCTGTTAATGTGGAGAGCGAATAGAGTCCTAAAAAAATGATGAGTGAACTTATAAGTTGAATCAAGCCAACGGGTAGAAAATAATTGAGTAGGATGAGTCCCATTAGAATGCTCGCTAGGCTAATGACGAACAGTTCCCAAGGCTTTGCGGACATATACTCATTGATAAAGAGGCTATTAATTGGTTCAGTTTGGAAGTTGAAGCTTGCTAGCCCGTCATGTATCTGTTTGAAATACCTGATATTATGTTGAAGAAGATAATCACCCTTTTGGATGTTAAATACTGGACGAACATAAATGATTTTAGCGCTTCGTTCTTTTACAGAACGAATAAAACGTCTCACCATCCGAGTTTCCGAAAGTTTTTCACTCTCTTCTGGGGTTATAGTATGCATATTGAGGTGTTTTTGTGGGATGTTTTTAGAGATATTGTTTAAGCCTTGTTGATGTTGAAATTCTATGGATGCTAAGTTAAGGTTATAGTTGAGGAGTAGGTCTTCAATCAGATCTAATTTATTTGGGTATCCTAAAATGATAGGATCTTGGAACATAATGGTTTTTACTTGAGACTGTGTGGCAATAGTATTGAACTTTTGTTTAATAGAGGCACTGGATGATCGTGAACTACTACGTATACTTGGAATGATGGTAAAGTCATGTTTGGAAAGGCGTTTGATGGCTCTATCGGACAGACCTAACCCAATAGCGTAAAGGTCTTCTTCTTCATCTCTCACATCGAGTAGGTTTTCAAGGTAGTTTCGGCTTCCTATTTTTTTAACATTCGCTTTGCCAAGCTCTTTGGTGAGATGTGTTTTGATGTTATCAAAGACTGCGTATTCGTTTGTTAAGATATAAAAATGGTCGGCCTTAACCCCTTTGATTTTTTTACGTCCCTTTGAATAGAGATAGTACAAGATATCTTGATTGAGACGGCCTACTTGACGATAGAGGTTCTTGATGTCCGATCCTTTGAGAACAGTGACCAGTCCGTTATTGATATAGTCCTCAAGGGTTTGTTCTTCAAGAACAACGCTATTAGTATGGGCTTTTTCTTTGAAGGCGGCAAGTACGGTGTCGATTGGTTTTCCACTTAATAGAGCCAGTTTTTCTAGGTCTTTATAATTGGTGGCAATTTCTACCTTATGATTCATTTTTTCAAAAGCAGCGCGACGTTTTGCGACGGATAAGCAGAGTAAAATAGCTATTCCCAAAAAGCCTAAAATGAGGTTTTTGATACTTTTATATTCCATAAATGACATAAGTTCAAAGGGTTTTAATTTTGACATGGTTTAGGCTTTCTTTTCGTTTTTGGTGTGTCGAAGGAATGCGTTAATAAAGTCGTCAATATGGCCATCTAATAC
Organism: uncultured Candidatus Marinamargulisbacteria bacterium; assembly: GCA_964540745.1. Taxonomy (GTDB): domain Bacteria; phylum Margulisbacteria; class Marinamargulisbacteria; order JABIPA01; family JABIPA01; genus CAZIOF01. The sequence goes on along the minus strand of CAZIOF010000191.1, from coordinate 2,662 downwards.
TTTATTAAGGTCCGTTCGTTCATGTTGTGTTCTCAAATCTTTGACGAGTTTATAGGGATGAAAGACGTAGGATCGTATTTGGTTTCCCCATCCGATCTCTTTAGCATCTTGTCTTAGCTCATCCAAATGATCCTTTTCTTCCTTCTCTAATTGTTGTAGTAATCTAGATTTTAATATATTTAACGCGGTTTCTCTATTACTAATTTGGGAACGACTGGCTTGAGATTGCGCGGTGAGGCCAGTAGGGAGGTGAGTGATCCTTACAGCGGAGTCCGTTTTGTTCACATGTTGGCCCCCTGCACCACTTGCACGATAGGTGTCGATCTTGAGGTCTTTTGGGTCGATTTGTAAGTCAATGTTTTTATCAATTTCTGGAATGACGTCTACAGCGGCAAAGGAGGTCTGTCGTTTATTATTGGCATTGAATGGCGATAATCTGACCAGTCGATGGATACCAATTTCATTTTTTAATAGCCCATAGGCAAAATGGCCTTTTACCACAATAGTACAGGATTTTATCCCTGCTTCATCGCCGTGGGTTTCTTCAATAAGTGTAGTTTTAAACCCCTTTTTATCAAACCAACGACTGTACATTCTCAAGAGTATTTGTGCCCAGTCTTGGGCATCGGTGCCTCCTGCGCCCGCATTTAAACTAAAAATGCAGTTGGATCGATCATATTTGTCTGATAATAGAGTTTCAATTTCTAAGTCATCTATAATTTGATGTAATCGATGATAATCAGTGATAAGGTCGTCTAACTCACTTTTATCGGATTTGTCGTCTACCATGTCGATAAGGATGACGAGATCGTCAAGATCTTGTTTGATGGATGAAAATGATGTGACGGTTGCTTTTAAACGTGATAATTCAGAGAAGATAGACTGCGAATCTTTATTCTCTTGCCAAAAACTGTCCAGGGCTATTTCGGCTTCTCTTTTTCTTATTTGGTCGTTTAATTGATCAAGGTTAAAGATAGTCTCCCAGGAGATAGAAACGTTCTTTTAATTGTGATACGGATCGTTTGATATCATCCATGATTATATTGCCTTTTTAACAAATTGCCATCCGTCATTTGAAATCATAGCCTCAGCTTTCTTCCATTTGAGTGTTTGTTCAACCCCATCTTTTGCGATAATAACACGTTCATTTCGTCCAGGAGCCTGATCGCTATCACTATTTGGGGGGCTATTTTTTTGGGGAGATGTTGTAGCGGACTGATAATTAAACGGGCTTGGTTCAGGGGCTTGTACGGGTGTTTTTATTGGGGCCTTTTCTTCAGGGGGGCCTGTTTCAATGGTGACTTTATTGATAATTTCAAGAGCCTCTTCCCAGGTTAGTAATAATAATTCAGAAAACATGTCGAAGGCCTCTACTTTGTATTCGAGTAGGGGGTCTTTATTGCCAAATGAACGAAGACCAATGCCTTCTCTAAGAACATCAATGTTATGGAGGTGATCGGTCCATTTTCGATCCAGTGTTCCTAATAAAATACGTTTAGTGACTTCCTCAAAGAGGCCTGGGGGTAGTTCTTTTTTCCGGTCTAGATAGATCTGATACATGGTATTTGAAATAGCTACGATGAGTGTGTCTTGGTTTGTCTCATGTTCCAGTTTTTCCGTCCAGTTTGGTGTAGGACAGATGTGGGTGAACTCTTCACTGAGTGAGGTTATTGCTGTGATATCTTTTTTTTGGGTAACGAGGTCTTTTTCTTGAAGCCAATTCTTTATTTTGAAGGTTATGAACTCGCTGATAGCGTCTTTAACCCGTTTATCAATATCACGTTTCTCTAATATCTGGCGACGAATACTATAGATAGATTCACGTTGTTTATTTAGGACATCATCGTATTGTAGGATCTGCTTTCGGATCCCAAAATAGTATTGTTCGACTTTCTTTTGTGCTTTTTCTAGGGATCGTGTCACAAGATTATGTTCGATAGGGGTATCGTCAGGAACGCCCAATGTTTCCATGACCTTTGCAATACGATCGGAGCCAAATAATCGCATGAGATCATCATCTAAGGCGACGTAAAACCGTGAAGCGCCAGGGTCTCCTTGTCGGCCTGAACGCCCCCTGAGCTGGTTGTCAATACGACGTGATTCGTGGCGTTCAGATCCAATAACATACAGTCCTCCGTTATCCACAACGCCTTCACCCAGTACAATATCGGTACCTCTACCGGCCATGTTGGTGGCGATAGTGACGTGACCAACACTTCCTGCTGATGAAATGATTTCGGCTTCCTGTTCGTGGTATTTAGCGTTCAATACTTTGTGGGGGATACCTTCTCGTTTTAAACGAATGGCTAAGAGTTCCGAGGTTTCAATGGAGATGGTGCCTACTAGGACGGGTTGTCCTTTTTTATGGTGTTCTTTGATATCTTTAACGATGGCATTATACTTTTCCTGTTTTGTTTTATAAACAATATCAGATCGATCGTTTCGAACTAAGGGTTTGTTAGTGGGAACAATAACCACCGGCAAGTTATATATTTTTCTGAATTCTTCGTCTTCTGTTGCGGCTGTGCCTGTCATACCTGCTAATTTGGGGAACATACGAAAATAATTTTGGAAGGTCACACTGGCCAGGGTCTGGCTTTCTTCTTTGATATCTAAGTTTTCCACGGCCTCTATGGCTTGGTGTAGGCCGTCAGAATAGCGG
>CAZIOF010000190.1:0-3410 GCA_964540745.1 uncultured Candidatus Marinamargulisbacteria bacterium | reverse complement strand
CCTTTATTATATCCTTCTGGTTAGGGATGATTCACCTCGGCCCCGGCTTCTTTTAGTAAGCTTTTTATTTCTGTTTGTCCTCTATATGCCGCCAAATGCAGTGGGGTGTAGCCATCTTTGTTGTCTTTAGCCTCCACATCGGCCTCGGCTTGTAGGAGTAATAGGGCGATCTCTTTTTCTCCGTTTTCTGCCGCTAAATGCAGTGGGGTAGAGCCTATAGTAGTAGTAGTATCCATATCGGCCCCGGCGGTTATGAGTAATCTTGCTACGTCTGTATGTCTCCATTGTACCGCCCAATGTAGTGGGGTCCATCCCAATTTGGTTTTAGCATCTACCTCGGCCCCGGATTGTAGGAGTAATCGAACAAGGGATGCGCTTCCGGATTTTGCCGCCCAATGTAGTGGGGTGGAGTCTTTAAAAGGTCCGACAGTGACGGTAGCATATACTAGGAGTGGATGATCTGTGAGTCTGGTTCTGATATATTGAGTATGTTCGGATTTTGCTTTATTACTTTCAGGCTTTTCTTCAACTTTCGCGAATAGTTCAGTTTTTTCTGTCTGTAGATTGGTATCGATATACGTTTGAATGCCCTTGTAAATGGTATCTGAATTAATAGGTTTACCTTGCGTCATAGAGACGGCTTTTTCAGGACAGAGGTCTTTATCTGAACAAGAAAAGTGTTGTTTATGTAGGTGATAGAGTGTTACAAGTTGTGTCTCTTGGTTTTTGTCTAAGGTTGGGTGCTTGTCTAAGCGAGTTGACAGTAGTGTTTGTAAGTGTTGATAAGTTTTAAACTTCCTCTGATAGCCTGTAACTAAATTCTGATGATCACGGTCTAGTGATAAGGCGAGTTTTTCTTCTGTTAGTAATGAGTCGAGTCTTTCTTTGTCTTCTTCACATGGCTTATCGCGACGGAACCTATCTATAGCTAGGGTTTTCCAAAGGTCTAAGTGATGAGGTGTGTATGTATTGGGCGTTGTTATAAATTGTGTCCAAATAAGGGGTAATACAGTCTTGTAGTAGAGCTGTTTATTGCATCTGAGAAATTGTGCCACTGCTTTAGGGTCTAGATACGTGATTATACGTGATAACAGAGGATGAATATCATCATGCGCAATACAGTCCTGTATAAATGCTAACTGTTTTTTTCTCATGTCTATCTCAACCCTTTAAACATCCAAAAAAGTAATAGATTATATTATTCAGACCGACTAGTTATGCCATGAAAAAGAGTTGAATGCAACTAGGAGCCTAAAACTGTCCTGAGAAGATAACAGAAAGGATAGGGCTGGAAGGGGTGAAACAGTGAAAGACCCGTTCCATAAAGGATAGTTTATGAGACAGGCAGTATGGTAAAGAAAATTATGCTACTGCCCCGAATCTTTGGAGTAGGGCTTTTAAGGTATCGTTTTTTGTGAACTGAAGTGGGGTGAAGCCTTGCCAAAAACCGTCAGTGCCGGGAGCATTCACATCGGCCCCGGCGGTTATGAGACATCTTGCTATGGTTGTATGTCCGTTTCGTACCGCCAAATGCAGTGGAGTGGAGCCTTTATATAAACTGTTAGTGACGGTAGTATTCAGATCGGCCCCGGCGGTTATAAGACATTCTGCTATGGTTGTAGATCCGTTAATTGCTGCCCAATGCAGTGGGGTGTAGCCTACGTTATTGTTAGAATTCAATATATTCTTAAAGTCTTCTATTCCTAGTGTTTTTTTTCCCGAATCTAGGAGCAATTTTGTAACTTCTATATGTTGGTACATTGCCGCCGAATATATTGGGTTTTCTCCGTTGTTATTCTTAGTATCTAAGTTGGCCCCTTTGTCTAGGAGTACTTTTACAGTGTCTATATCTTTACTTAGTATCGCCACCTGAAGTGGGGTGTTGCCATCTTCGTTTATAGCATTCACATCGGCCCCGGCGGTTATGAGTGCTTGTAATATTTCTGCCTGTCCTTTCAATGCAGCCAAATGCAGTGGGGTATTGCCATCTTTGTCTATAGCATTCACCTCGGCCCCGGCGGTTATGAGACATGTTATTATGTTTTCATGTCCATTTTGTGCCGCCAAATGAAGTGGGGTTTGTCTATCTGTATGGGTAGCCCTTAATATTACGGATAAGAGCTCCGGGTTTCTATCTACTTGTGTTAGGAGTGCCGTTACAATCTCAGTATGGCCATTATTTGCGGCTAAATGTAGTGGCGTTTGTTCTTCTATATCGGTAGCCCTTAACATTACGGCTAAGAGTTCCGGGTTTTTATCTGCGTGTTTTAGGAGTGCTGTCACAATCGCTGTATGGCCATTACTTGCGGCTATATGTAGTGGGGTGTAGCCTATGTTATTTTTGGAATTTAATATATTCTTAAAGTCTTCTATTTCTAGCGTTCTTTTTCCCGCGTCTAGGAGTAATTCTGCAATTTCTGTACGTCCGAAATGTGCCGCCATATGCAGTGGAGTATCACTATCTTCATCAATAGCAGTCAGATCGGCCCCATTGGTTAGGACTAATGCTGCTACTTCTGTATTTCCGTTTTGTGCCGCCATATGCAGTGGGGTGTAGTCTCCTTTATCTGTAGCATTTATAGTGGCCCCGTCGGTTATGAGAACTTGTGATACTTCTGTATATCCTTCTTGTGCTGCAAAGTGCAGTGGGGTGGCACCATTAGTGATGGTAGCAAATACGAGGAGTGGATGATGTGTGAGTCTGGTTCTGATATCTTGAATATGTAAGGTTTTCGTCGCGTCATTATCTTCAGGGTTTTCTTCAAGTGTATCGAATAGTTCAGTTTCTTCTGTACCTAGCTTGGTATTGATATATGTTTGAATATCCTCGTAAAGGGTATCGGGATTAAAAGATTTACCTTTCGTCATAGAGACGGCTTTTTCAGGAAAGATGTCTTGATCTGAACAAGAAAAGTGTTGTTTATGTAGGTGATAGAGTGTTACAAGTTGTTTCTCTTGGTTTTTGTCTAAGGGTTGGTTGTTGTCTAAGCGAGTTGAGAGTAGTGTTTGTAAGTGTTGATAAGTGTTGCACTTCTTCTGATAGTCTGTAACTAAGTTCGGATAATCACTCTGTAGTGATAAGGCAAGCTTTTCTTCTGTTAGTAATGAGTCGAGTCTTTTTTTGTCTTCTTCACATGGTGTATCGCGACGGAACCTATCTATAGCTAGGGTTTTCCAAAGGTCTAAGTGATGAGGTGTGTATGTGTTGGGCGTTGTTATAAATTGTGTCCAAATAAGGTGTAATACAGGCTTGTAGTAGAGCTGTTTATTGCATCTGAGAAATTGTGCCACTGCTTTAGGGTCCAGATACGTGATTATATGTGATAACAGAGGATGAATATTATCATGCTGAATACAGTCCTGTATAAATGCTAACTGTTTTTTTATCATGTCTATCTCAATCCTTTAAA
>CAZIOF010000189.1:0-7340 GCA_964540745.1 uncultured Candidatus Marinamargulisbacteria bacterium | reverse complement strand
GTCACCACTCCTTACTTTCTTTCTTCTATTTAATTATCGTTTTTTTATATAAAGAATTTATATTATTAATTAGTTGTTTCAATAACACAAACCACATCTAGTTTTGTCTTGTTGAACGCTATGCTATACTTTAATTGTTCTCATGCTACCTATCTCATCACGATTTAAAGCCGTATTACCGGTTCTTGCTATTCTAGTCGCAGGCTTTATATGTTATGCCAATGTCTTATCTGCGCCCTTTATTTGGGATGATGAAGTCATGGTAGTGGAAAACCCCCTCATAAAAAGCTGGGACTACCTGGATAATCTCTTTGAATACTCTGCATTTGGTAAAAAGGCTGATAAAGGGGCCTTTTATCGACCTATTCAAATCCTAACCTATCTCATCGATTATCAGATTTGGGGCCTTAACCCTATGGGGTTTCGTCTCACAAACCTGTTTTTTCACCTCATAAATGGATTATTGGTCTTATATTTATTTAAACTCTTTGGGTTTCAACACTGGCTTGCCTTTTTAACTGCCCTCTTTTTTACCATTCATCCTGTCCAAATTGAGGCGGTTACCTATATATCTGGAAGAGGGGATCTCCTCTTCCTCTTCTTTTCGTTACTCTGTTTTATTTCCTTTTGTTGGGGCCATACTCGGCATAAGGGCTGGTTTCTGGGTTCGCTACTCTTGTTCCCTCTAGCCTTTTTCACTAAAGAAAATGCTATTGTCTTACCCTTTATCATGGCCCTCTATATCTGGTTAGCCCCTTCTAATACACAGAAAAAACCATCACAAACAACCTATTTAACCCTCTTACTACTCATGGCCATGAGTGTGGGTTATGCGAGCTATCGATTATTAGGCTCAAGCGACAGCGGAACCCTCTCAGCTATTGCCTATGCCCCCCTTAGCCAACGATTACTTACGCTTCCAAAACTGCTACTCACCTATATTCGATTAATGATTCTCCCTTTCAATCTTCATATGGAATATCACTTTGTCACACGACGGATTCTCTCTGTCTCCGTCTTATTAGGCACCCCCCTTCTCATTGCATTAGGTGTTTATAGCGTTAGGCAAACCCGACCTAAACAGATAGGTCTCTTTTTTCTACTCTGGTTTCTTTTTGGTTTAGGAACAGTTATGCAAGTCGCGCTCCCCCTTGCTTCAACCTTAAGAGAACACTGGTTATACCTCCCCTCTATTGGCTTCATTGCCTGGGTACTTTATGGATGTCATCAAGCCATCCAAGATACCCCTAAACGCTCTACGTGGTTGGGTCCTTGCCTTATCGGTGGGTTTATTTTTTATTTTGGGGCCTTAACCATTCACCGAAATCTAGATTGGAGGGATCCTATCCAACTCTATAGCCATGATCTCGCCCTAGAGCCGGGTAGTTTTGTCCTTCATAATAATTTAGGGGTCATCCATTATCGGCTTGGTGATATTCAGCAAGCAAAACTCTCTTTTCTTCGGGCTATCCATTCCAGCCCTAGCAGCCGCTATGGCACCGCACATAACAATCTGGGAGTTATCTTGGAAGACGAAGGTGATTTTGATAAAGCAGGGTTCCATTATCAACAGAGCATTATTACAGACCAGTACCGACGGGGCTATCTTAACCGTGCACGATTATATATGCGCCAAGAACAATATATGTTTGCGGTCTATATCCTCAAAGAAGCCATTATCCATTACCCCCTCTATCCTAAACTCCACTATATGCTTGGTGTTGCTTACCTGAAAGCCAATCATCTAGACAAGTCCAAGGAGGCGTTCCTTCGACTAAAAGAGCTGGCTCCCCATTATCAAACCAACCCATAAATTGTCTGTTACCAGCCTATTCTGATACCCTATAGTGTATGGGACATTTTATTAAGGGACAGTGGCATCTGCAAGACGTTAACCCAAGCTCACCCGATGGTGAATTCAAACGACGTCCCTCTACTTTCTTGGATGCTATTTCTACAGCTCCTAACGCACGTTTTACACCTGAAGCAGGGCGTTATACCCTTTATATTTCTTTAGCCTGCCCTTGGGCACATCGTACGCTTATCTACTGGACACTCAAAGGCCTTCATGACTATATTGATCTAGCGGTTGTCCATTATCATATGGGGCCACAGGGATGGGTCTTTTTGGATGGACCAAATACTACCCCTGACCCAAACCTCAATGCAAGTAGTCTTGGTGAGCTCTATCTTAAAGCGGATCCCCAGTATACGGGCCGTGTCACAGTCCCTATCCTATGGGATAAACACGAACAAACCATTGTTAACAACGAATCCTCACAGATTATCCGATTCTTTAATCATGCCTTTGATTCACTGACAGAAAACACCTTAGATTTCTACCCTGACGATCTGTGTTCCCAAATTGAAGACTGGAATCAACGACTCTATGAGCCCGTCAATAATGGCGTCTATAAAGCCGGTTTTTCCCGAACTCAAGTGGCCTACAACACCCATGTTGAAGCCCTTTTTAAGGTCCTAGATGATCTTGATACTCACCTCAGCGAACAGCCTTTTCTCTGCGGCGATCGCATCACCGAAGCAGATTGGCGGCTCTTCCCCACTCTGTTCCGATTCGACCCCGTCTATGTGGGTCATTTTAAATGTAATCTCAAACGAATTCTTGATTACCCAAATCTCTCCCGATACATTCAAACCCTCTACAACTATCCTGGCATTGCAGCCACCTGTGATCTAACCCATATTAAGGGCCATTACTACGGTAGTCACCCCACACTTAATCCATCAGGCATTATCCCAACAGGACCCTCTCAGTATATCGGTCAAACTATGGAGGCAATATCATGAATTCATTCTGGAAAGATAAAAAAGCATGGAAAAAGGCCTGCTACAATACGTTTCACTGTCTTATTGGCTGTAGTATTGGCGATTTTGGTATGCTTATTTTTATTCAAATTTATGTGCCTAGCACGCCTCTATGGCTACGTATGATACTGGCCATGACATCAGGGATTTGCACCTCCATTCTCTTGGAATCTATCATTCTTAGGATCAAAGAGTCCTTTGCTTGGCCACTGGCCTTTAAAACCGCTATTTCCATGAGTTTCCTTTCAATGCTCGCCATGGAATTTGCTGAAAACATGACTGATTTCTTTCTCACTAAAGGGACAACCCCCGTCCATGATCCTTGGTTTTGGATAGCATTGGCTCTATCGCTTATTCCTGGTTATCTGACGCCACTGCCCTATAATTATTATCAAGTGAAACGGCATCAAAAATCTTGCCATTAAGTCTCATCATGCGAGACTTAATGGCAATCTTCATTATTAGTCAGACAGAAAAACCCAATTAGAGAATGTCCATCTATCGGTTTTCCAACGACCATCTAAACTCCAGCTAAAGAACGCATAGATGTTCCAACCTTTCGGTGGACTGTCATCTTGAAAAGGAAAACGATCACCCATTAATGGCCCCTCAAATGATTGATTAGGCTGTTCTCCCCAAGATCCACGCCAATCATCACTTCGACCTGATGAATAAAAGAAATTAACCCGGCTCCAACCAGATAAATAGTTATAACGAAAAAGATAAATATCGGTAGGAGGGAATGGTTCCTTACGCAATAGTGGCGTGGATAATGATAACAATACCCGATTTGACGTAATCATCCTATTAGAGGAAACCTCATTATTACCCGAAGAAACCCCATTTTCAGTTGGAAGAAGGGGGGCTAATATGGCAGCCGCAACTTTTCTATCTCCTGATACAGTAGCATGAAACACACCTATTGGCGGCGCTTGTGCTCTTATCGTCTGTATATCAACAGCGATACCCATATCTTGAAATATCTCTTCTGGAATTGTCGGAACAGCGGGTCTCTTAACACCTGTTTCAATCTGCGCCCTAATATCGTTGGGTGTGTTTTGACCACAACCTGTCAGTAAGGCTACAACAAAACAAAGTACTGTACACCAGTTTATAATTAACATATAGTCTCCTTGAACAAAATACCCCTTTTTAGTACTAAGCAAGAACACATACCTCTTGAAAAAGTCTCCTTTCTCTCAACTATTGAGAAATAAAACATGAGAAAAGTCTATACATAGATATCGTCACCAATACAATTTTTAATGTATTTATATTTTTAGTTTCATGAATACACCCACACTTAAAACACCGTCCATAAGATTCTACATTGGAATGTTTGGAATTATTTTTTTTAAATAGTCGACAACTTTATATAACGACATTAAAAAGGTAGAAAACACATGAAAAAGAGATTACCACTTTGCTGCCATAGCCACGGTTCACAAAACTTTTTAGACCGGTTACGTCAATCCAAAATCCTCGTTATAGGTGCATCATACACCTTACAGGAGAGAAAAAGACTATCTCAACTTGACCCCAATTATATCGGTCTTGGGTTAGGTAAGTCTGACTTTGTTCCTGATAATCCATTTAATATGGATTGGACATCTTCAGACTTTTCGTCATTAGTGAGTGATATATTAGGTAACAAGACCTTTGAGTCCATCGTCTTCGATAGATCCGTACACAACTGCTTTACACAGTTAGCACAAACGACATCTTGGGGATCCCTACCACATGGGAAATATCCCCATTAATGCGGCCCTTGTTAGAAGACCTTATTTACTATATAGAACCCAATCATACCGTTTATCATGAAACCACCTTTAAAGAGTTTGATTAGTGGCGATGACGAATCCGAATTACATAGGTATTTAAAATGTTTGGTATAAAAGTAGGGCGCTATAACAACCCTTAGCCCGACTATGTCTTAATAGTGGCACACAAAGATATTGTAACAAGTATCTTTGATATGGCATAAGAAAATGCGTCAGAATACTATTGGGGAGAGAACCCTCCATCTATAGATGGGATATCCAACCATGATCGTTCAGAATGTCAGACCAACAATCAGATTACCACCTTTCTATCTCAGAGATAATCACTATCTCTAAAACGATATGGCCTCTTCAATAGACGAAGAGGCCGAGAAAATAATTACTCTCTAAGTGTTGACCACGCATTAAACATTTCATCCTCTATCGGCATTAATACCGTAAAGTCATTATCTAAAAACTCGCCCAGGGTTAACGCTTTCGCATACCCTCCTTTCTGAAAAATAATAGGCCTTTCTAGATCTCTAAATAAATCTGTTGTGTGAACAGAGGTGAGTGGCACTTCCTCAATATCATCACCATCATGAAGAAGATAATCTAAATGTTGTGCTGAGGGATCATTAATCTGATAGACCCTATGTGGGCTGCTTGATAAGAGGTCTGTCTCCGGGTCTACCCATTGTGTTACAAAATCAATACTCCGTTGATAAAAGATAGCCGTATTCTCTGTTCGTCTGTCAGGGAGTAGCTCTATCACATAATGGGTTGCTTCTTCTCTAGAAGAAACCATTTGAAAAAGTTCATTAAGAAAAAAACCATTATAATAAAATACGCCACTCTCGCTAGGAACAGCCACATATCCAACAGGCAACTCTATTTCCTCGCTCACGTGATTGAGCTGATACTGCATTAAAAGTGAGACTGGACCATTACCACATGCCCACCAGATATTACCCATTATCATATCCTCATTCTCTGGCAATCTCGATCGAATAAGGGGTTCTGAAAATCTATTCAACGCAATATCTAAGGGCTCACTCTGATGCCCGTAAAGCACGATCTGATCCTCTTGTTCTAATTCAGACATACTTACCTCATGGAGCAGAACCTCTACACTCTCTCCGATGTGTCCTTCTACTAAAAATGTCACACCATGTGCTCCAGATCGACCTATCATATCGTTTAATTTGTGTTTTAATAACACATCCAACTCAACAATTGTCACAAGATCCGTCAATATGAGTTCTTGATATCCAAAAAATAGTAGATCACCCGTTCTACGATTACTCTTTATAACCGATGTTTCATCAATAAAAGGAACGCTTCCAGAAACTATATTTCCGTTTATAATCACACCTGAATTTTCGTAAAAAGGGTATCGGCCTATACTAATAATACTATTGGCTGACACATCGCCCTCTATCACCTGATTTGGGCTTGGAATAACCCCAATTCTAACCGTCACCTCATCGTACTGTTGCAACGGGTCGAAACTTTTTAAAACACTAAGGGGGATAAACGTTGGGATTTCAATGGTAAATGCGATGTCCATAAGCCCATAGTCCCCAGGGGAGCTAAACGACGCCAGGGGATACACAACCGGATTAACTGTAGCAGGCAAGTCCTCTTGAATGGTAAAGTCTACAGGCTCCGTTACCGGTAAGGCATATAAGGGGTTATGTTGGTCATCCAACACAATAAATCGTGTCAAACGATGGTCCCCAATCTGTAACAAAATAGGTTCGCATAGATACCCATCGCCAGCATCATAAAGTGGGATAACGTTTGTATAAGACTCTATGCCATCATGTTCGATTTTTATATCAATAAATGCCGGGGTTTGGATAGACTGGACGCTAATCGTTCCCTTGTCTAACGTTATTACATCCCGTTGTGATAAGGATATAACAAGTGTTCCATGTTGTGAATTTAACACCCTCTCATTATCCTTCAGGGCAGAACAACCTGTTAGAATAACAAGTGCTACAAATGTGGCTATTACTCTCAATTTTTTCATAGGATCTCCTTGTTAATCAAGTATCCCCTTTTTGCTTTACATCACTCTTTTCTCTTAACTGATGACCTCCTTTCGACACACCTCTATAACACTATCAAAACCAATAATGTATGACTGAACATGTCATAATCATCGTTTTAGATGATTCTTTTTATGTATCTATATTCTATGTTTTTTAATTAATTAAAATAATTCAAGAACATCTTGTTATTACATAAATTTATCTTAAAGGGGCCCAAAAGCCTCCAACCGTCTTTTTGAACGATGAGAATAAACAAGCCACGTCATCTATCTCATGCAATGCATCTACAAAAAGATAGACACTAAAGAGTTGGGGATTACACATAAACCGATCACCCTATCTCGTCTTATCACATTACTTTAGAAAGAGACTATACCCCTTGTTTCCAGTCTCCTCTTTAGAGTATAACCCTATCTCATTCAAGAAGGTCTTAAAGGCTGGTTTTTGCCCTTTAGGGACCTGTAAACCCACCAATACACGTCCATAAGCCGCCCCATGGTTTCGGTAATGAAATAAACTGATATTCCATCGGTTCCCAACTTCATTCAAAAAGTCAATGAGTGCACCTGGCCGTTCCTGAAATTGGAACCGATACAGCTCTTCATCGGTCACGCCTTGGCCGCGCCCTCCCACCATGTGCCGAATATGAATTTTTGCTAATTCATCGTCCGTTAAATCTACTACCGCATAGCCTTTT
>CAZIOF010000188.1:0-6481 GCA_964540745.1 uncultured Candidatus Marinamargulisbacteria bacterium | reverse complement strand
ATCTGCTTGCACTAGTAATAAGGCCTCGTAGGATAACACATAAAAAAAGTATATTTATGTTGGGTGCAATCATTGTATTTTTGAGTCTACGTTTAGGACAGGATGCGTTTTGGATGACTGAACTATATCAACTCTTTCAATATCCGACACGTCTTTATCTATGGGGTCTGTTAAGTAGTTTACTAGGATTGGGACTAATACTGTTTAGGATAAGTCATAAAAAAAGTATTTTTATATTAGCAGTTGTCTTTATATATAAGCTACTAACCCTAATCGAATATGCATTGTGGGAAAATACTACAAGTAACTGGATATATCACATGCTAGTTTATACCTGTTCTTTTATAGCCATTTTCCTGGTGATAACACGTTATCCCGATCTAAAAAAATTGTTTAGAAAACGTCTTCTACAGAATATAGTTCTTGTTGTATGTAGTATCTTGCTGTGTCTGGTATGTTTAGAACTCACACTTCGTTATTTATACCCCAAATATCGATATGCGGCAGATGTTGTTTTTAGCTATGACTCATATCGGATAAAAACACACAAAGAGGGAAGCTATTATTATCAACAACATCCGGATAATCAGACACAACATCTCGTCTATCATAACAATATAGGGGGACGACAACATCGAGATATCGATCTATCAGCGTTAGATCAAGATGGCACCGTGGCATTTTTTGGAGATTCTTATACAGAGAATATAAGGATTCCAGTCCAATTTTCATTGTCTGAATCACTTAATTATCTATTGAATCAAACATCTAAGCACGATGTATTGAACTTTGGAATGGATGGTTCTAGTATAGACAATAGCTATCTTAACTATACAAATCTCCCATTCAAAGACAAGCTTAATCATGTGTTCTATCTATTTTGCACAAATGATATACGAGATATTTATGAAAATGAATTATTCTCACTGGGAGAAGATAATAGCTTATTACTCACCCCATATTCAAAAGTGCCATTTTGGTTACAGATACTGGGTAAATGTCATGTAACTTACTTTTTTCTAGAAAAATGGCGTCATATAGATATCTATAGACTTCTGGATATTGGCTATTTTAACAGACAAGAGAATTCACTAGATGGCTTTCAGATAGAAAAATTACTATTAAGCAAAATCCAAGCTACAAAGGCTTACGAGCCTGCTGGAGTCACACATAAAAGGGTTTTTGAAAGAACAGTAACTATTTTTGCAAGAATTCTTCAAGAGTGGAAATCTGAAGTAGAGTCACAAGAAAATAACTTCTATATTGTCATTTTACCCACCTATAAGATGACGTACGAGGTACTAAAAGAGATATTAGGTGATAGTGTTATCTTTATCAATCTTTACGATCGCTATGAAGATGGTAATCAAGGCTATTCTTATTGGGACTCTATCTACAGATTTGATACTGATCCACATTGGAATGAAAATGGCAATACACGTGCGGCTATAGAACTCTATAAGTTCTTATCGCCAAAGCTAAATCTGGCACCGCATAATACAGACACCTTAAAAACCATGCTACTTCCGTATTTTGATAGCTTTCCAGAGGGTCGGCCGTCACTATTACCCGAAGATGAGATTACGATGTCTAAAAAAGAAAAGGAACATATTTATCGGACCTATTCTCAAGCTGAACAACGACTCACTAAATAATTAAAACACTTCAAATAGATGAGCAACGCGCCTTTTCAATGAGATGTGGGAGGATGATGATTACCGTCATTCCATAAGAAAGAGCCGTTTACATTAAAACTGACGTGGCTAAGGGTTCAACAAGATGAGATTGGGACTGTGGTGACACTGCAAGATTTGTATTACTTAGGAAAGACAATTCCAAAACCATAAGAGAAACGCGTCTATAGCAGCTTTTATTGGAAACCCAATAAAAAGATGGCAAAGACAAAAGATAAACAAGGACAGCCAGAAAAAACAATTGGTAGCATTGAAGAATAAATTAGGAACTAACGTTATATTATAGTACCCAAAACATCACTTGTTGAACATAACCTGTCATATAGTTCAATACTATAACGATAAATCATATTTACATGGCCATGGTCGACTGCTATAATGCCTGCTCAAACTTGCAAAATTTATACAAGTTAAGCAATATTATGCAATTAAACGATTCGACCGACTATGCTGTTAGACTGATGTTATGGTTATCTCAAGATAATCAACAAAAAACGGTGCCAGAAGCGTCAAAGGAGTTAGGTGTTTCATATCATCACTTAACAAAGATTGTTGGGAAGCTATCTAAAAATTTTCTTATTACAACACAAAAAGGAAAACAGGGCGGGATTTGTTTAAATCAATCATTAGATAACATCAATTTAGGTGACATCGTTCAGATCATGGAAGGCCCTACAAAACTGGTTAAATGTTTAGATAAACCCAGTTATTGCACCAGTTATTCAAGATGTACGATAAAAGATGCGTTTGCAACAGTATCAGAAAAAATGGATGCCTTATTCCAAGAGGTAACATTAGCGGACTTTATGAATCAGGAGAGTAACAAACAATGTCAGACAAAACACACATAAGTAAAGAAGAGATCCAAAAATTTGCAGATAAGGACTATAAGTTTGGCTTTACAACAGATATCGAATCGGATGTGATCCCCAAGGGATTGTCTGAAGATGTCGTACGACTCATCTCTAAAAAGAAAAAAGAGCCTCAGTTCATGCTTGAGTTTAGGTTAAAAGCGTATCGGCATTGGCTCACATTAGAAGAGCCTAGCTGGTCCAATGCTACCTATCCAACGATTGACTTCCAGGATCTTCATTACTATGCGGCGCCAAAAGAAAAAAAGAAATTAGCGAGCATGGACGAAGTAGATCCCAAACTAATCCAGACGTTTGAAAAATTGGGAATCCCTCTTCAAGAGCAGAAACTACTGGCTGGTGTTGCTGTAGATGCTATTTTTGATAGTGTATCGGTAGCCACAACCTATAAAGATAAACTGTTAAAGCACGGCGTTGTGTTTTGTCCCATATCAGAAGCACTAGAAAAATACCCGGATTTGGTCCAACAATATTTAGGGTCTGTTGTTCCTTATACAGATAACTATTATGCATGCTTGAATGCCGCGGTCTTTTCGGATGGATCCTTTGTCTATGTACCTAAAGATACGGTCTGCCCTATGGAATTATCCACCTATTTTCGAATTAATACAGAAGAAACAGGTCAATTTGAACGAACCTTAATCATTTGTGAAGACAATAGTTATGTCAGTTATCTAGAAGGCTGTACAGCTCCTAAATTTGATACGAATCAGCTCCACGCTGCAGTGGTTGAATTGGTGGCCTTGGATAATGCTCAAATTAAATATGCCACCGTCCAAAATTGGTATGCAGGTGACGAGAAAACAGGTAAGGGTGGGATTTATAACTTTGTCACAAAGCGTGGTAAATGTGCTGGTAAACAATCAAAAATATCCTGGACACAAATTGAAACAGGGTCTGCCATTACCTGGAAATATCCATCTTGTATCCTTGTAGGGGATGACAGTCAAGGTGAATTCTATTCCGTAGCGGTAACTACCAATAAACAGCAAGCGGATACGGGTAGCAAGATGATCCATATAGGTAAAAACACTAAAAGCACGATCATCTCAAAAGGGATTTCATTGGGCGAATCAGATAATACCTACAGAGGTCTCGTACAAATTAATAAAGGGGCAACAGGGTCCGATAATTTTACACAATGTGATTCAATGCTCGTTGGGGATCAGTGTAGTGCACATACCTTCCCCTATATTGATGTGCGAAATGGTCGCTCTACCCTTGGTCATGAAGCAGCCACAGTAAAGGTTACTGAAGAACAGCTTTTCTATTGTGCCCAACGTGGTATTTCTGGGGAAGATGCCTTGAGTAGTATTGTGAATGGGTTTTGTAAAGATGTGTTCAAAAAGTTACCAACAGAGTTTGCTGTAGAGGCCTCTGCGTTATTAGGACTAAAATTAGAAGAATCAGTCGGATAAGGAGTTATAGATGTTAGATATAAAAAACCTAAAAGCCAGTATAGATGAAAAAGAGATATTAAAAGATGTGTCCATGTCCTTTAGGGCAGGCGAAGTCCATGCCATTATGGGCCCCAACGGTTCTGGGAAAAGCACGTTAGCAAAAGTGATTGCTGGTCACCCAGACTATGAGGTAACACAAGGCGATATCGTCTTAGATAATGAGAGTATTTTGGAATTGGAAGCTGATGATCGTGCCTTAAAAGGTGTCTTTATGGCCTTTCAATACCCTGTTGAGATTCCAGGTGTAACCAATAGTAGTTTCCTAAGAATGGCCTATAATGCCAAACAAAAGTTTGATGGAAAAGATGAGGTGGATCCGTTAGAGTTCAATCAGATTATTAGAGATAAGACAAAATTGTTGCATATCGATAATGACTTTCTTAACCGATCCGTTAATCATGGCTTTTCTGGGGGCGAAAAAAAGCGAAATGAAATTCTTCAATTAGCTGTTCTTGAGCCTAAGGTTGCCATTCTTGATGAAACAGATTCTGGCTTGGATATTGATGCCCTGAAATTGGTTTCCGATGCTGTTAATACATTAAGATCACCCGATAAAACATTTGTTTTAGTCACCCATTATCAGCGTCTTCTCAACTATATTGTGCCAGACTATGTTCATATTTTTGCCAATGGAAGAGTCATAAAATCAGGGGATAAGTCCTTGGCTTTAGAAGTAGAAGAAAAGGGCTATGATTGGTTGCTAAACCCAGTTGGGACAGGGAGTTAAGCAATGACAGGTGTTGTACAAACAAATTTAAAAGGATATTTAAAAGACTTATTAGAACGATCTGGTAAATCAGATACCACTGTGCAAGATACGGCATTAACACGTCTACAAGAAATAGGTCTTCCAAATCGGAAATCTGAAATGTGGAAGTACGTGGATTTAAATGCATTATACAAACAGCCTTATCAGGACGACACAACGCCCTTAACAATGGGAGGCATTAGTATAAAATCGTCTGTACAATCAGACACCCTTTGTTTGAAGAATGGGCTGATAAAAAGTGTTCCCACAATGGATGGGGTTAAGGTGTGTTCAAAAGAGATAGGTTCTGATGATCTGGCACCCTTAAAACAGGAAACAGATCCGTTTTATTTGCTGAATGTGATTCAACAAACCCAAATGATAGAAATCACAATATCAAAAACAAGTCATACACCGCTTCAGATTAGTCTTGAAGGTGATAAAGAACATACGAATTTAGCGACAACATATCTAAAGTTACAACTTGAAAAAGGTGTTTCAGCAACAGTTATTATCAAGCGGGAGGGCGATACATCAGTTTTGACAAATAGCCATCTTCAAGCAGGCCTTTTGGAGGATGCCCAACTAACGGTCATTAATAGCTCAGATCCCAATTGTTTAACCATAATGTCGCAACAATTTGAGTGTCAGGCTAGGGCTAAGCTTAAGCTTATAAACGTTGATAACCAATCCCAATTTAACAGACAAAAGATAGAGGTTAAATTGGTAGGTAAAGAGGCACATGCAGACCTGTATGGCGCATCCCTGTCAGGTCAGACACAAGCACATTACACTCATATTAATGTCTATCATGACGTGCCTGACTGCACAAGTACACAGCTCTTTAAGAACCTTTTATTTGAAAAATCAGTGACAGAGTTTACAGGGATGGTCCATGTTGCCAAAAAAGCCCATGGAACAGAATCCGATCAATCCAATCCAAATATGGTATTGTCCGATCATGCACATGCGTACTCACGACCACAGTTAAGGATCTTAGCCGATGATGTTCAGTGCAATCACGGATCCACAGTCAGCCAGCACGACCCTGAGCGCATCTTCTATTTCAAAGCACGAGGCCTTTCTGAACAGAATGCCTATCAAGTCCTGACTTATGGGTTTCTTAAAGAGATACTTGAACAGGTAGAGGTCGAGGGATTACGTGACCAATTAGAAGCACAATTATCTAGTGCATTAAAGGCCTTACTTCCTACTTGGAGTCCTTAAGCATGGCTACGCTAAGTAGTACCCCATGGGAGGGTGTTCAAAAACGAGAGTTTCCTGTTCTGGAGGAAACACAGGTTATTTATTTAGATAATGCGGCGACCACCCAAAAGCCCAAACGTGTTCTAGATGTTATGGACCGTTTCTATCGTGAGCGATATGCTACCGTAAATCGGTCGGTCTATGGTCTAGGCCAAGATGCTACGCAGGCCTATGAAGAGGCACGGACCTGTATTCAGCAATTCATCAATGCAAAACGATCTGAGGAAATTATCTATGTTCGAGGTGCTACCGAAGCCATTAATTTAGTTGCGAGCTCCTATGGGGCTGTTGCCTTTAAACCAGGTGATACGATCCTCATCTCAGCATTAGAACATCATGCTAACATTGTACCATGGCAACAGATCTGTGAACGGTATAAGTGTGACTTAAAGATTGTCCCCATGTCCGATAAGGGGGATCTTATCCAAGAAGACTATAACC
>CAZIOF010000187.1:0-10100 GCA_964540745.1 uncultured Candidatus Marinamargulisbacteria bacterium | reverse complement strand
AAACAAGCGAACAAAGCCCTGCAAAGAATGTAAGCGCAATAAGAACAATACTTTGTGTTCGAGTCGAAAAGACCACTACTTCCCTGAACGAAAACCGCCGCCTCTATGTCGAGGGCCTGACACACTTCCCGAACGGTGGCTACTTCCCCCATATCCACTATGTCCATATGCCGAAGGATAGTAACGTGGCCCACCCCAATAAAAGAACGAAGGCCCATACCCATAGCCTCGATATCCAGCATACCCCCAACCAGACCTACCACAGGAGAAAAGGGACATATACACAAGGCCTAAAACACCTATAATAACCCATAGAATTGATTTACTCATAGGTACCTCCCATAGCCCGCAACGTATTCGAAAACTGGCTACCGCTTCGATAATAGGCGTCCATAATAAGCAATCCAACACCACATAATAAACAAAGTATCCCCATCATTTGATGAGGAATATAACTCCCTGTTTTACCAGAAACTGTTACGTTAATGGGATTTAAAGGGCCTTTTGATTCGCCTTGTGTAATCGTCAAGTAATACTTACCTGGCCTTTTAATCACTGTTTTCATGGTGGTAGACTGCTTGTGTTTAAGAACATCATCCCCTTCACTATTTTCCTCATAATGCTTAAAGAATTCTTCACGAAAACTAAATAACGCCTTACTTGCACTGTCCTGAACATCACAAGCCACGTTACTCCATTGATTCACATAACTCATCTTCTGAGCTAATTTGATGCTAAGAACAGCGTTTGATTGCTTAACAGAAAAAGGCCCAATCTTAATGCTAGTTTTAGGCGCAACTTGTTTCTGTACCAACATTCCTGTGGATCCATTAAACCAAAAGGCCGTCACAAAACAGAGTAAGGAAAACCCTACCAATATACCGGCTATGGATTTCAAGTCATTTCTTGGTGATATCGTCATGTTGTTAGCCATTAAATTAATTCTATAAATAGCATGGCAAAGGAAATAGCGCACACCGCTTCAATAAGGGCTGCTGCTATATTTCGATCAGAGGAAATTTCTTTATTCAAATCAGCACCTCTAATCATCACCTTGTCTGTAAAGAACCGAATTATCACTAAACTAACAACACCCACCAATGCGGTAGAAAAGAAGATCTCAAAATTTAGTGCCCAAGATATAAAAGGCCCTAATATGCCACGCATTAGGATAAGTCCTAATGCCACAATCGTACCAGCAAATGACACCCCCGCAGCTACATTATCAGATTCTATTTCTTTATGGATATCAAATGGCGTTAACCAATTAAATAGCCATCCAAACACACATAGGACTAGCTGTCCCGCTGTAAAAAAAGCGATTACTGTTCCTAAATGACCACTTTCACCATGAACGGCTGCGCCAATAATCAAACCTGACACGAGATAGGATGCTGCTTGAACCACACCTGTCCCACTATTTCGATCCTCAATAATCTCTTTCTTATTACAGAATTGGTAGAGTAAGACCTTATCATTAACCCAAGCGGCTATATGAAGTAACACTAACCCTAGCGCTGTGTAAACGCTAACCAAGATAATATCATCGAATAGTGTCTGTGATGGGCCAGAGACTGCACCTACAAAAATAGCAGTGACAGCCGCATAATAACCGGCTACGGCCAGGCCAAGAGCAGGATTATCCTTAGTGGTTAATTCATTATCTAACGAATACGGTGTCACCCAGTCATAAAGAAACTTAGCCAGTACTAAAAAGATCAAATAAAGGCCTATAAAACTACCCAGGTTGATTAAAACAGATAAATCGCTCATGTACTTTCCTTTGAACCTAAGCTAAAGACTTCCACTTGTGACAATTTGATAGCCTCGCTGTAAGAGACATCTATGTTGCCATTACTCCAACGTTCAACCGAAATAGAATTCTTGCCATTATTAGCCTCAAAATCCCAGTAATAAAAGGTTTCAGCAAGGTTATCATTTCCATCTCGATAGAAAACAGCAGATCCTGAGTCGTCATATTCAAAGGTCTGATTATTGTACTGACACTTGCCTTCTTCATCATCATCGATACGTTCAAGATCATCCTTTTTTAACGAAATATCTCTTAACTTCAGCTTTTTTAGTCGAACGGTTAGTTCCAGTTCATCATCTTCCTCAATATCGATCCAAACTTTTTCATCCCCATTATCCCCTTCAAGTTCATACCAGGTCGACTCACCTTCTCGATAGATATGCTTTGCTTGAATACTGACGTCAAATTCGTCCATATCTGGACCAATGTTTCGCAACTTGACAACACCACCAGGCCCTACTTTTTGGATATCATGATGAAATCGAGAGGAGGCTATCGGTACAGGCCCCTTGTTTGAAGATTGTTTTCTTTTGTTTAAAAACAACCAAATCAGGACACCAATTGCACAGACTATTAAAAGAATACTCATGCGGGGATACCCATCTTATCTTTTAATTTAGCCAACGAATCAGACGTTTCTGGCGACGCTTGCCCAGACCCGATCGCGGCATCAATTTCATCATCAATGGTTGTTTCAGATGCAGCTAATTCGCCATAAGATTGCGCTAGAGCTTCATCTTCAGCTACTCTATCCTGCATTTTCTCTAACATAGACACCGTACTACTAGAATCCACACTGGCCAACTGTTTGTTAATTTTCTTAGTGGCTGAACTGACTTTCGCCCGAGCCTTTAATGAATTAAGTTCATTCTCCCATTTTGAAATTTGGGTCTTTAGTTGTTGAATTTTGGACTCTAAATTGGCAACCATCTGTTCGTTTTGTTTCAGATCTTTAGACACGGACAATGCACGTGTCATAGATTCCTCTTTTTTTGTTAGTGCTTGACTGGCTAATCGATCGGCTTCTGCTGCATCCATGCTCCCCTGTTGTCCCTTCTGAAGAAGTAACATAGCTTTCTTTTCATAATCAGAAGCGATTTGCTTCTTTTCTTTGGATTCACGTTTAGCACGAATTCCTAGGGCCTTCACCTCTGCTAAACTCTGTATACTGGACTGTAAATCCTTACGCAAATCTCGAATACCTTGCTCTGTCATCTTAATGGGGTCCTCAAATTTATCCAGGACTGAATGTGCTTCCGATTTTCCAATACTAAACATTCTTCTAAATAGACTCATCGTGTCATCATCCTTTCTTTAATTAGCGCGAACCGCCTGCTTGGTAAAACTAATCAACTCTGAAGCATACTCTGCAAGACCTATACGCAAGGCGTTTACACTAGCTTCGAGTTCATTAAAATCAAGATTTTCAATCTGAAGCGTATCTCTAAACATCACTTTTTGGCCTGTCTCATCTAGAACAAAGGCACCATGGACAAGGTTTCGATTCATTTGAAGAAGACTTACTAATGTTTCAGATGATTGTTCAGGCAATTCTAGAATGTATTGTTCTAAAATAACCAATTGATCTTCACAGTCAATTACTAAATGATTAATACCTGTCCGTTCATCACTAACAACCACTAGTTCGTCTTGTTCGTCCTCACGATCTATTTGTAATTCCATTTGTTGCACGAATTCTTTTACACGTTGGTATCGTTCTGACATTATTAATCTCCTTCCCTAATCTAACTTTTATTTATCTCATTATTTGAAATCTATGGGCCATAATACCGGTTTTGGTTACTTAATTCCAATGTATCTATTAACCGACTAACGAAATTTGCCACTAAAATAGCGATAAGCTTCGTTTAATCGACTCACAATTTTATCTGCTATGCGTTTTTTTTCAGGGTCTCCGTGATGCAAATCTGGATGGTAACGCTTCATTAAGCGTTTATAGGACGTCTTTATTTGGTCAAACGACGCTCCATAGTTTAATTCTAAATTGGCATAATAGGCTACTTCTCGTTCCATTTCAGACGAATAAATCTTATCGTCGTCATCGCCACTAGCGACATGCTGAAAAGACGCCCCTTCTGAAGAGGTCTCGTTACGTGAAAGACGGCTTTTTACTTCTGCGCTTGCTATGTCATACACTCGCTTAAACAAATCCATGGTTTATTAGTATAACCGGTGTTGTATATCGCCACAATATATGATGACGTCTAGCGTCTGACTAGTCAGTAATATTGCCCTATTTCCTCCATTCTCTCACGTGTTATAATTTCGTCATGTCATTACTTTCTGTGGAAGACCTGAGTTTAGAAATTGGTTCAAAGCAACTTTTTAACAGAATTTCTTTTGATCATAATCCCGGTGATAAAATTGCATTAGTGGGTGTTAATGGATGCGGAAAATCATCCCTTCTTAAACTCATTAGCCAGATACACCATCAGCCACATCCAAATATTCGTACCCAAAAGGGACTCACTCTCACCTATTTGCCTCAAGATAACATCATTAATCCAAACGAGACTATTCTTGATCATCTGTTTCGAAGCACAACAAAAACAGCCACTCTTATTCGAGATTATCATCATTGTTTATCTGAACTTGAATTATCAAAATCATCGGCTCTAGAACAAACACTCTCGGAACTTTCAACTCAGATGGATCTTCATCATGCCTGGGACTATCAGGCACGTGTGGCATCTATCTTAACTGAACTTAACATCCATTCTTTGTCTCAAACTATGGGCACGTTATCGGGTGGCATGGTCAAAAAAGTGCGTCTAGCACAAGCACTTATTGAAGACACTAAACTCCTCATCCTAGATGAACCTACAAACCATCTTGATATTGCCACGATAGAATGGCTTGAACAGGTCTTAAAACGTCGACGTCAATCGCTTCTAATGGTTACCCACGATCGCTACTTTTTGAACCGGCTATGTAATCGCATCCTTGAAATCGATCAACAGTCGCTCTATCACTATCAAGGTCATTATCAGGACTATCTACTGCAACGTGCCGAACGCTACGCTGCCCAGGAACGTGCTGATCAACGTCTCCAATCTATTCTTCGTGTGGAACTTGCATGGCTTAAACAAGGGCCAAAGGCTCGTTCAACAAAACAAAAGGCTCGTAAACAGCGTATTGATTCACTTGTCCAACAAAAACCCCTTTCTAAAGAAACAGCCCTGGAACTAGGCGTATCAGACCGACGACTGGGGAAAAAGGTTTTGGTTCTCAAGAACGCCACTAAGTCCTTTGGGGACAAAATGGTGGTCAATCATTTTTCTTATACCTTTAAGCAACAAGAACGTATTGGTCTCGTTGGCCCCAATGGCGTGGGAAAAACCTCCTTACTCAATCTTATTAATGGCCGCCAGCAACCCGATAGTGGCGAGATTGATTGTGGCGTCAATACCGTTTTTGGTACCTTTGACCAAACACAAGTGTTGCTTGATCATAATAAAACTATTTATGAACATGTTCAGGAGATAGGCTCCCAACTTATTCTTCATGATGGAACACAGATCTCTGCAGCAAAATTGTTAGAACGCTTCCTTTTTCCTAGCAGTGCACTCAAAACACCTTTAGGTCTCCTATCGGGGGGTGAAATAAGACGCCTTCAACTTGTCTGTTTGTTACTCAAAAACCCGAACTTTTTGTTATTTGATGAGCCTACTAATGATTTAGACATCACCACATTATCAGTATTGGAGGATTTCCTTATCCAATTTAAAGGATGTTTGATTGTTGTTTCACATGATCGGTATTTTATGGATCGCGTGGTGGATCAACTTCTTATCTTTACTGAAAACGGTCGTATCCATCGATTTTCGGGTTCTTATACAGATTATTTGGATACCCTTAACGATGTTAAACGTTATCAATCAAGTCCTAAACAAGTAGCCAAACAGGCTCATACCTCCTCCCATATAAAAACAAAACTAACCAATAAAGAGCGTTATGAATTTCAAAAATTGGAAACAGACATTGAAATACTAGAAACTGAAAAAGATCGTTTAACCGTGTTAGTAACATCTCAGTCTCTCTCCTCTAACGAGTATGAAAGGATAGGAAAACAATTGAAAACAATAGAAACAAAACTCTCTAAGGATTATGCTAGATGGGAACAATTAGCTGAATTTGCTTAATAAAAAGGATTAGGGTATCTATGGCAATACTCACACGTTGGTTATTAAAACAATTAGGTTGGAAACTTGTTAGCCCCCTTCCTTCACAAGTGAAAAAGTGTATTATTATCCTAGCACCTCATACCAGTAATTGGGATTTTATAATGGGTCTTTTATATATGTGGGCCTATCGTCTTAACATCCATTATTTGATTAAAGACGTCTGGACTAAGAGCTTATTTGGCCCTTTCTTACGGTGGACAGGTGCTATTGGCATTAATCGATCTCAACCAGATAATACCATTTCCCAATTGACGAATGAACTTGATAGGTCTGATCGCTATCTCCTTGCCATCACCCCGGAAGGGACACGTCATCGAGTTCCAGTTTGGAAAACAGGATTTTATCGTATTGCTACCTCCTGCAACTTACCTATTTATTGCGGGTTCATCGATTACAAGACTAAGACCTTAGGTTTTTTAGGTCATCTCTCACCATCAAACGATCAAGCAGCTGATTTTGCCACGATTGAACACCTCTATAAGAACGTTATTGGAAAAAACCCATCCAACTTTAACCCTCGTATTTTTGACCGGTAACATTAATACACGCTCATAACCCTATCCCACATCGCACTATAATTCCCCGTTCTATTGATGCCACTATGCACTGTCAAACCCTATATATACATGTGTGTATATCATGAAAATTATATGATTTATAATATAATTCGATAATTATGAAAGCAAACACTATTTAACCAAGGCATTTTCTTGATGAGAATAACCGTTTTAAGGAGTGGGCTCATCAGACACAAGACAATTATCAATCTATTTATACGACCTAGAAATCAGACCGTCTTATTTGGGTGCCTTTAACGAAATACTTAGATATAAGACAACTAGACACCCGCCAAAATTTAATCCTGATACGATTCGAAAGGGAAGATCTTTTAAGACAAATAAGCTATACAAAAAAGCGATGCCACCAGCAAGACTCCAGATCAGATAGGAGAGTGAATTAGAGCTTTTCTTTTTATGATACAAGTCTTTGATGGTCGGCCAGTAACCAAGAATGGCTAACCCACCTATACTTGCATATAATACCGTCAAACACTTTAGTAATAGGTCTTTCATACTAGATTGCCACCTTCCTAACGCTGCCCTCTTTGCTACCTACGATCTAATTTCCCCTCAAACGATGGGTTAATCATTCCCTATAGAGCTTCACCTATCTATTTGTCATGATACCGCATCTAATCCATACTTAAACATGATTATTGTTCAACCAACGGTCTAGCCTCCCGATTCAGTTAGAGCCCGACACTATCTATTAGATATTCCTTCCCCAATCCACCCATAGGTTCCTAAGAGGTTTATTTTTCCGTACTTTTATCGTTCAATAAAAAAACTTTAATTTACTATATTTATGAAATTTATATGCCTATTTGTACAATAATTAGACATTAATTGGGCTTTTAAAACACGTCATAGCACCCGTTTATAATAACTACTTTTGGGGAGAAAAATTAATGTTAACTCTAGAAGCACAAATATCTATGAGTATTACGGCATCATATTGTGGAAACACTACAAAGAGACGTTTATCAACAGCGATTAGTCATTCTGTACAATTAAATCCGAATGATATTCCACGACAAATGGCCAGCAATATAGTAGATAGAAATAGTGCAACGACAAGACATCATCAATTAATGAGTTCGCTGGCACACATTCATCCACTGATTATCAGAGACCTCGTTTCTCGTCGACTGGGTTTCCCATCAGCCCCGGAGATAAACGCTCGTTATAATGGTTAACTAATCCACAGAGGGCTTACGATCCCTCTTTTGTTCTCACCCTATTTTGACTATAATTTTCACCTATGACCCAATCACTATGGCATTTCTGGATCGATCGTGGCGGCACCTTTACCGACTGCATTGGCCGCTCGCCGCAGGGGAAGCTACGTGTGACCAAAGTTCTTTCCTCTGACCAAGCCCCTCTTGAAGGCATTCGTCAGATTTTAGGCTTAACATCACAAGACCCTATTCCTGAATGCGCTATTCATTTAGGCACGACTATCGCCACTAACGCCCTACTTGAACGCAAAGGGACCCCTTTTGCATTAGCTGTTACAGCAGGTTTTCATGATTTACTTGAAATAGGGACACAGCAACGGCCCCATCTGTTTGAGTTGGACATTCAGAAACCCAGCCCCCTATATAAGTCTGTCATAGAAATCCATGAGAGACTCAGTGCGACAGGTCACATCATTATGCCTCTAGATACCCAACAGGTTGAAAAGGACTTAACACACCTCCTCTCAGAAGGGATCCAACATCTCGCTATTGTCCTTCTCCATGGTTATGCCTATCCAACACATGAGCAACAGGTTTCCTCTATTGCCGCTAAACTGGGATTTACACACATTACCTGCTCCTCTGTCATCTGTCCCGAAATTGGTTTTTCCGCGCGTGGTGATACTACGGCTGCTGACTGTTATTTAACCCCACATTTAAGCCGGTATCTTCAATGTCTTCATAACGATCTAGGCAAGTCTCACCTCTCTGTTATGAAATCAAGTGGAGGGGTCACATCATCTCACTTAATCAATGGCCATGAAGCGATCTTATCAGGCCCTGCCGGTGGCGTTAGCGCCCTATCAGCCATTGCAACCGATCTTCAGATACCTCAACTCATCGGCTTTGATATGGGTGGCACCTCTACCGATGTCTCCCGATATAACCATGGTTTTGAGCATATCTATGAAACAACCATTGGAGGTACTCGCCTCAAAACCCCTATGCTGGCTATCCATACTATTGCAGCCGGCGGGGGATCCATCTGCCGCTTGCAATCTGGTCGTCTTACCGTAGGTCCTGACAGTGCCGGTTCTGACCCAGGCCCTCTTTGTTATCACCTCACAGATGCTAAGGGACAACCAAAAGCCCAGGATTTAACCTTAACTGACTGCCATGTATTTTTAGGGCGTATTCAACCTGATCAATTTCCACTCACTATCCAAAAAGCCCCAATAGGCAATGTCCTTAAGAGCATTCAAACACATTGTGGTGATAACGGCCAATCACTCTCCCTCACTCAAATTGCTGAAGGGTTTCTCTCTATTGCCAATACCAAAATGGCAGATGCCATTAAAACCATGTCTGTCTCTAAAGGTGATGATGTTCGCCAGTACCACCTCTGTTGTTTTGGCGGTGCAGGTGCGCTTCATGCCTGTGCTATCGCTCGTTTACTTGCTATAAAAACCATTGTCATTCATCCCTTGTCAGGGGTGCTTTCCGCCTATGGGATTGGATTAGCACACCATACTTGGGAAGGGTCACATCCTATTCAAAATCGCCCACTTTCTCCAGAATCACTTGTGACAATTAAAAAAGAAAGTGATCGTTTAATCCAGGTAGGCACTGCCTACCTTCGTGACCAACACAGCCGACTTAACAGGTTAACCCATATTGTCTCTCTGGATCTCCGGTTTGTGGGGACTGAGGTCTCATTAACCATTCCAAGGCCTAATAACGGGGATTACAACACCGCCTTCCATCACGCCTATCATAAGGCCTATGGGCATACCTTTACTAATCGACCCATTGAAATCACACAGTGTCGTGTTCAATTAAGCGCACAACCGGCTCATTGCCCAGACACACATTCCTATTATCACGCTATAAACTCTGAAAAGACATCTTCGCCCCTTCGTCATGTACCCGTAACCTTTTCAGGGAATAGACTCTCAACCCCCATTTATGCACGAAAAACCGTTACACAACATGACCGGATTCAAGGCCCAGCGATTCTTTTGGATGATACCTCTACCATTGTGGTTGAACCTGGTTTTGTGGTTACTGTTCATGACACTGGCTGCCTCTTATTATCTCAAGAGAGACTCACTTCTCCACAACCCCTTTCTCTTACCCAAAAAGACCCTATTTCCTTGGAAGTCTTTAATCATGCTTTTATGTCAATTGCAGATCACATGGGCGCCCAACTCCAACGAACGGCCACCTCTACCAATGTTAAAGATCGCTTAGATTTCTCCTGTGCGCTCTTTGATTCAAAGGGACATCTTGTAGCCAATGCGCCTCATATACCCGTCCATTTAGGCGCCATGGGACATGCTGTTCA
>CAZIOF010000186.1:0-26509 GCA_964540745.1 uncultured Candidatus Marinamargulisbacteria bacterium | reverse complement strand
GCAGTGATTTCCTTAGAGCCGAGGCGTACCCCTCTTTTTGTTTTTGTTGATCCCCTTTTTTTTAGCATTATTCGCTCATCGTTTTGGGGGCGTCGTAAATCCCTGTTTTAGGGACTTTTAAACAGTCCATATGTTCAAATAGATGATAAGATTAAAATGTGTCCCTTTTTTATAGATCGACCACAGGTTAGGGGGGAAGTCCTTTCCATAGTGGAGTTTTATGAGATTTATCAACAAATTCACCCCTATTGTCGACTACCTTAAATGCCATCATCGTCAGATTCTGTAGTTAGATTCAGTTTCATCAGTCATCTTACAGTCTGAATCAGCATTGGACGCCATGGATTGTTGATGTCCAAGGATACTCAGTCTCCTAGGCGACGATAACCCAGCTTTATCAGAGAACCAATTACAGATTTCGTCGTTGAGATGAGTATTAGGGAAATGGACAAGGGCATGTGTATCTTGGACGTCTGTTTTACTTAGTTTATCATCAAATACCGCGCATACATGAGGCGTATATTCAGGGTTCGTTATAAGCTTAAAATCACAGTCAGAATTGGTGGAATGTGTTGTGATTTAATGACCTGGCCTGATCGTACGATTAGATTAAAGTGACTTAACTCTCGTGAAATGTTAAATGGATGGACTTGTTTATCGATATTATCCTTGAAAGGTCGCCAACTATCCTGGTCAATAACAGCCTGAGTCAAAGGGCTGACATTTTTTGGGAATCGGTTGATATATTGATTTAATCGACGTAAATGTCGTTGGTCCCTAAATGTTAACCAGTCGTCCTGTATAAGCGTTTCGAGTATGTCGCTAAGTTGTTCTAGTTTAGGTTTGATGGTTTGGGTTAAGTGACTTGGGATTAGTCGTTTAATATGGGTGCTTCGCTGTTGAATGATATATGCCATAACGTTCCTGTACAGATCGGTACCTTTTTCGGGTAAGAGTGGGATGGTATCTTTTATTCGTTCCCAGATGGATAGTGGCGATATCACCAGGGATTGAAGCGGTGATGATTTAAGTAACGACAGTGTTTCAAGAAAAAACACTTTATCATGGGGGTCATCTATAGTGGATAAATAATGGATATAGGATGGTTTTAAAGGAACAAGGACTTTAGCTAAAGCGGGTTGATCTCGTAATTTCACTGCATCCAATAGGTCAGCGATTAATTGCGACTTGGTTTCGTCTGTTAGAAATTGTATGCAACCGACTTTTGTTAAGCCAAGGATATCCTTGAATAGAATGGTTCTCTTTCGTTGTGGGGGTGCTCAATGAGGGATAGAAGTCGTTGTCTCAACACAGGAGAAAGGTCGAAAAATCGACTTTTTGTTCTCAAGTTGCATTGATTCAGGGTGTTAAATAAACGTGTTAAACTAACATGACTATAGTCGGAAAGCTGATTCAAATGGGTTAAGAGTTTAGAGGTGGGAAGTTGTAGTAATAGAGCAAGGCACTCATGTTAGTGTAGCAGGAAAATTCTTCTAACCGTGTAAAGATTATTTCAATATCTTTAGTATAAAGAGTGAGTAACCCTGACAGGGGCATGTTCTCGGAACGGCTTAAGTATGTGCTCAATAAGGATTTAATGCGTGGCATAGCAGACTGATAGATTCCCCAATTCTTCCAGCAGTAGCGTGTGGATAAGATAAAGCGAAGGGCTTCTTTTTGTGACCGGCCTTCTTGAATACCTCTAATGATGGTATGTCGTTCCTGGGGTCTTAGTTGTAAGAAATGGTGTTGGATATAGGGGGGAGTGGCTGCTAGGGTTTCAAAGTACAGTGGTATTTGAGTATGATTTTGAAGTGAGTTTAAGAAGGAGAGGAGTCTGTTCTGCCTTAGTTTATTGAGACGAAAAAAGAGATCGTGTAATGCTGGTTGCTTATGCACGAGTGGGGTGATTGCGTTATAGCAACGTTGTGAGAGGAAAAGTAGGGAGATTGTTCTGGGGACCTTTTGAGAAGAGTTAGTATCTAAACCTGGCATAATGCCTTCCATTATTGGCCCAAACATGGCGTTGTGACGTCGTCGCTGTGGCGGAGTGCAATTCTGTTGCGGCTGTTGGCTATCTATATATTTTGGTAAATTTATATCGACAAAAGCATTTAGACATTGGGTGATATCTGCTTCAACTGAATCTAGTCCTTGGGTAATGTCTGTCTGAAAGTGTTTAAATGGACGTAGCTCTACTACTTGTGTCACTTGGGCAATGCGTGCTTGCTTTGGCATGGAGGCCCCTGGTCTTATTGCAGAAATGGGGCGCTTCCCATGCGTTGAAATGATTTTATTCATGATGAGCCTCTAAAAAAAGGAAATAATAAGTTATCTTAAGATAAATAATAGGAAACTCAATAAAAGTAAGCGCAAAATAGATTCAGTTGCAAGTCGAGATTTAGGGGGAGCCATGTCTGTAAAAGGGACAGAAAGTGTATGTTTTGATGTCTATAAAATAGGGCCATTAACTCATTTAGCACAAATTAGGTAAGTTAGGGAAAGGCGGCAAGAAGTGATGAAAAAAGTGGTGGCAAAGAAAGCACAGGTCGTAGATTTCGAAACAAGGATTTCTGATAGCAGATGGACGGTTCTTAACGATAAACGATGGGGTCAGACAAATTATGGTCGTATTATCTTTCAGACCTATCCATATACTTACAATTTTCATTGGTCTTATATGATTGAATTAGTGCCATCAGAACATCCTGATACAGTCTATAAATTAATAAATCATTATGAAGCACAAATAAAAAAGGCCATTCAACGGAGAGACATGGATGAATTGATGCAGGTGTTCAAAACCATTGGTTTTATAACGTGTCGAATAATAGAGTGACTCGCTTGTTCGTTCACTAGTTAATTGAGTAGTGCTTTTAGTTAATAGCGGATCGGGGAACTGAGGCCACTATTACGTTGATATTATTGGCCAAAATTGAATGACTTATGATAGTATGATTGGCCGAGATAATTTCATTGTCCATAAATATAATATACGAACTGTCATTAATGAAATAAAAATTTAAAGTAGAGGTGTATACTTAAAATGACACACAACAAAAATATACGATTAGAACTTTTAATGGATGCTGGTAATGGAGCCCAAAAAGCAGGCGATATCCTCATTAAGTCATTTGCTAAGTCAGGTCGCTACGTCTTTATAGAACCTATTATACCGGCAGAGATTAGTCCACCAAAACGTAATGAATACTCCATGTCCGGTGTTGTTATTCGGGTCTCAGGTAATGAGTTAACAAACGTAGGTAGTGTGACCGATTTTATGTTAGTTGAACATGAAATTCTCTTGAGACGTCGCTTACGTGATAAGGAATATGATACTAATTGTCACATTCTTATTGATACAGCGTTTGAAGCACGTAATCAAGACGACTACGCAGAAGCCATAGGAACAGCCGAATCAGCAGGTTTAAAAGTCACTCGTTTTAGTCAAACAGAAGAGGCTCAAGCCACTATAAAAGCCCTTAATGGTAATGGCAAGAATATGTACTACTTAGGTATGTTGACTGCCATTTTTGGTCTCGATGTAGCCGTGGTTGAGGCCCAAATTAGAGAGACCTTTAAAAAACTATCAGAAGACAAACTCACCCAAAATATTAAGATTTATGAGTCAGCATACAAGCAACAACAGGATGCTAATACGGCTTCCTTTGACATCCCTGAGGCAGAGCCTAAGAAGGATCCCATCTTATTAGACGGAAATCAAGCCTTAGCGATGGGTATTATTGACTCAGGTATTCGTTTCTTTTCGGGATACCCCATTACACCGGCCTCGTCTATTATGCATACTCTTGCGGCACGATTTCATAAATTTGGGGGCGTTCTTCATCAAGCAGAAGATGAAATTTCAGCAATAGGCGCTACGATAGGGGCCTATTATGGTGGGACACCATCGGTAACAGCCACATCCGGACCTGGATTATCCTTGAAACAAGAATTTATTGGATTAGCAGCCTCTTCTGAAATTCCTTCTATTATCATTAATGTACAACGCGGGGGGCCATCAACTGGGCTTCCAACACGAACAGAGCAGAGCGACCTCTTTGCGGCGGCCTTTGGGTCCCATGGCGATAGTGCGAAGGTTGTCCTTAGCGTCGGCGATGTTACGGACTGTTTTTACGCGCCACATATGGCTAGGTATTTGACTGAAACATTACGTGTGCCTGTCTTTATTATGAGTGATTACCAAACGAGTGTGAGTTATAAGGTCCTTGAACGGTTTAAGCAATTTAATCTTGAAGACGTAAAAACGTTGGATAATTTTGTGTTCGATCGGTTTTACATGGATCGCTTGCCTGAAGGCATTCCTATGGTTAAAGAAAATCAGAGCACGCCAGGAGATCCTGAACAGATGAGACGTTTGACGGGATTAAATACCAATAAAAAAGGGGAAGTAAGTTATACATCAGTTGACCAACAACGTGCTCATGAAATAAGAAACCAGAAAATAAGGCTTGTTCAAGAAGCATTACGCGAACCCGAACTCTTTGGTGATCAGGAAGGCGATATCTTAATTGTCGCTTGGGGAAGTGGTCGTGGCGCATTATTAGAAGCCGTAACCAGGGCAAAAGATCAGGGGTATAAAGTGGGTGGTATGCATCTTAAAATAGTTTTCCCTTTACCAACGTCTTTGGAAAAGACCTTTAAACGTTACAAACAGGTGAAAACGGTTGAAGTGACCTATGGTGATGCTCATAAGCCGACTCCTTTTGCAACTTTGCTACGATCTCAAACGTTAGTAGATGTTCAGTGTGGGATTGCTAAGGCGGTAGGCTATCCGTTGAAACCAAGAGAAATATTTAGTGTCATAAAAGAAGCGTCACGATAAGGAGAATTATGATGACATCAACAACAACTGAAACAAATATCGATAAAGTGACAATGAAAGACCTAAAGGCGGCGGATCCACGATGGTGTACCATGTGTGGCGACTATTCCATCCTAGTTGGACTTCGAAAATACTTTGTAAAAGAACAATTCCAACCAAAAGATACCGTAAATATATCTGGGATCGGATGTTCGGGTCGGATCCCTCATTACTTGAACACTTATGGCTTTCATACGATTCATGGTAGAACCATTCCTGTCGCTATGGGCGTTGCGTTAACACGACCTGATTTGAAATTGTTTTTATCCTCTGGAGATGGTGATTCATTAAGTATTGGTGGGAATCATCTCATTCATGGAATTGTTAAAAACTTCAATTGTGTCTATCTATTATTCGATAATCAGATTTATGGATTAACTAAGTGTCAAACATCGCCTACAACTCGTCAAGGTGTTAAAACCAATACACAGCCGTCGGGTTCTTGGGTAGAGCCTATCAACCCTGTAAAATTTGCATTGGGTGCAGGCGCTACCTTTGTGGCAAGTACGGCAGATTGGTTAGGTGGACACTTTTTAGATACGATTGAAAAAGCCTTTCAGCACAAAGGGTTTTCCTTAGTTCATATCGCTCAGAGATGTCCAAAATATAATCCAGCAGCTTGGAACTTTAAGGAATCGGATTGGCTAACGTTTATAACTGACGAGAATAAGGGAATTCCGGCTGATTTAAAAATGGCTAAGGATGCAACTGTTGCAAATCACGATCCTAGTGACTTATCTAAAGCCTTTGCGTGGGCTGAAAAAGTCCCTGATACGCTAGGTTTATTTTATCAAGTGGAAAAACCTGTGTATGACGCTGATATTCGTGAAAAAGTGTCTAGTACTGTGCAAGAGTCCAGAGATGATCTATTATCACCCTTTTCTTTGTAGTAGGTAATTCTCTTGATATCAGACCTGCAATCCACTATAGTTTGTAGTGCACAGAGCTGTATGGATGGGTATAAGGAGTGAATCAATGCGATTTTATGAAATTCCAGATGTAATAACTAAAGAACTTGAACAATTTGATGCCGATATCAAAGACTATGTCCACGGCGTCATAAATCCCATTAAATTTAGGGCTATTCGCGTCGCACATGGTGTTTATGAACAGCGCCAAGAGCATACGTACATGATTCGAATACGGTGTGCGGCTGGTGGGATTACCCCTTCCCAGTTGCAAAGAGTTGCTGATGTCGGGGCAAAATATGGAAGCGGGGAAGTCCACTTCACTACTCGTTCAGAAGTTCAGGTCCATAATGTTCTAATTGCGGATGTATCCAACGTTATTAATGAATTACTAGAAGTGGGATTGAGTACACGTGGTGGTGGCGGGAACACTATTCGTAATATTTTGACGTCGCCTGACTCAGGGGTGTCTAAAGATGATGTCTTTGATGTGGATCCTTATGCGATTGCCTTAACGACACGGATGATTCATGAACCAGATTCTTGGAATTTGCCCCGTAAATTTAAGATAGCCATGTCAAATAGTGCTGCTGATACAGCCTTTACACAGGCGACTTGTTTAGGCTTTGTTGCAACACTAAAAGATGGTCAAAAAGGGTTTAAAGTGTATTGTGCAGGTGGTATGGGAGCCAAACCCATGGTGGGAAATCTTCTGTTCGATTTTATTCCTGATACGAAGGTCTATCATGTGACACGTGCATTGAAGACCATGTTCGATAAACATGGCAATCGACGGAGTAAATTTTCTAGTCGATTGAAATTTTTATGGAAAAAGTTACAACGTGAAGATTTTATCCATTTATTTCGCCAAGAATATGATCAGATTAAGGATGATGAATCCCTCAATTTAGAGCTTATTGAACTTGATAATGAGATAAAACAGACCACTCTTCCTGTTGAAGAACCGACTGATTCTAGTTTTGAAGCATGGAAATCTCGTTATTGTGTCCCTCAAAAGCAAACAGGACTTGTTTCCATTAAAATCCCCTTAGTCTTAGGCGATTTGTTAAGTACAGATGCCACGGTTCTATGTGAGTTATTACAACATTTTGGCGAGAATACAATTCGCTGTGATCGGGCACAAAATATTCGGTTACGAAATATTCCTGAGACCCACCTTGTAAATGCCTATAATGTCTTAAAGACAATGAAAAAAACCTTAGTGGAACAGGCGCCATTTATTGGAAATATGATTAATTGTACAGGTGCACAGACCTGTAAATTAGGGATTTGTCTTCCGCGAGGTTTATCAGATGCGATTCGTGAGCGACTTATTAACAGTAGCTTAGATCTGGATAGATTAACTGATTTTCGATTAAACATGTCTGGATGTCCGAATACCTGTGGGATGCATCATATTGCGCATCTAGGATTCTTTGGAAAGGTATCCCGTAAAGAGGGTGTTTTATATCCGGCTTATTATGTGTTGGCAGGATCTAGAGTTTCTGCAGGAAAGACGGAGTATGCGCATAAGGTTTCTGAAATTGCGGCGCATCATATTCCTGATTTTGTTCATGACTTTTTAGAAGCCTATTTAGTCAACATGGACGAATACAAGGATTACTATGAGTACCTAGAAGATGAAGGGGAGGCCCTTATTAAACGTCTTTGTGAAGGGTATAAAGAAAATGTTCCAGAATTTGATAAGAAACCTGAATTCTTTGTTGATTTTGGAGCGAAACGGCCCTTATCTCTTGATGAAATGGGCTCAGCCGAATGCTCGGCCGGTATGTTCGATATGATCGATGTGGATAAAAAACTTATTAAAAGTTATTTAAAAACAGTTGATGAACCAACAGATGAGGTGTCTGTCGATAAGGCCCTTTATAAGGTCCTGTTTTCAGCATCGCGGATGTTGTTGGTGACACGAGGTTTAGAAACCAAGACAGATGATCAGGTCTTTAGTCTTTTTAATAAACATTTTGTTGAGACCGATCTAGTTGATAAATCCTTTAACGATGTGGTCAAATTGGGAGAACGTATAGCCACTGATGAGGCGGCTAATACAGACCTTTTTGCCCATAAAGATAAGATTGTAGAACTAGCGGATGCCATCACTGCCTTATATAAAAGTATGGATGATTCATTACGGTTTAAAGTGAAGGCTAAGGAAACTCCTGAAAAGAGTAGTCAAGTGACTGAAAAAGATTTTCGAGGTGTGGGTTGCCCAATGAATTTTGTAAAAACAAAATTAGTATTAGATACCCTGAAATCTGGTGATAAATTACGCATATTTTTAGATGATGGTGAACCTATAGAAAATGTCCCTAATTCAGTGAAATTAGAGGGCCATGCCATTCTTGAACAAACTCAGGTAGCGTCTTATTGGTCGGTCTTAATACAAAAGAAGTAGGGATAACGATGCAATACGAATTAGTAGTAGAAAACGGACAAGATAAACAAGAAGAGGGTCATTTTTATCGTGCGGCGCCGTTCCGTGTAACATCACAGGGAAGAACCTTAGAGTGTACCTATAAACATGATGCGCATCGAGAAGTCATTTATGAACTTAAGGAAGGGGCAACTGTTCTAGGTCAGTTTGAACATCCTTTTTTTGTTCCTGATTGCCCTCCTGATCAAGTGAATGAGACGTTGAAAATAACAGATGATGTGCATTTTTTCTTTGCAGCATTAGTTCGTTTAGGGATCACTAAACAAAAAGATTATCATCAGTATTATGGAGAGTCTGAACATAATGTCTCCTATAAAGTGGAACAACCTAATTTTCTGTGACAGTGACTAAAAAGGGGTGGCGATATGCGGTTATTAGTATATGCGCAGGACTGCTTCTCATAGGAGGCGTTTATATTGTGACTAATCGTACAACACAACTAACAAATCGATTAGGTGATGAGAAAAGTCCTTATTTACTTCAGCATGCCTCGAACCCCATATGGTGGCAGCCTTGGGGTGATGACGCGCTTACGTTAGCAAAAAAGCATGATCGCCCTATCTTCTTATCCATTGGTTATTCGACCTGTTATTGGTGCCATTTTATGGAGGAAGATTCTTTTGAGAAGCAAGATGTGGCCGACTTATTAAATGCCTCCTTTATCTCTATAAAAGTGGATCGTGAAGAATATCCTGAGGTCGATAAACGGTATATGTCTGCATTGGTTGCTAGTCAAGGACAGGGGGGATGGCCCTTATCTGGCTTCTTATTACCTGATGGAACGCCTTTTTTCATGGCTAGTACTATTCCTCACGATAAATTTATCACGCTTTTAAAACGAGTCGCAGATGCCTGGGAACAGGATCGTGAGGGGCTTAAAAAAACAGGCGAACAGTTCTCTCGAGTGTTAAGTGAGTTATTGGATACACCGGTCCAGAAACAGGACATAGATGACGCGGTATTTGATCAGTTCTTTAAGAGTACGCAACGAGAGTATGATACACGCTATGGTGGTTATGGACAGGGCCAAAAGTTTCCACGCCCTTATCTGTTTCGTCAACTTTTACGTGAGTACCATCGTATGGGTAATAAAGAGGCCTTAAATCAGGTTGTGCATAGCCTTGATGTGATGATCAGAGGCGGTTTTCATGACTGGGTAGGGGGTGGTTTTCATCGTTATACGGTTGATAGAGAGTGGAAAGTTCCCCATTTTGAAAAAATGCTTTATGATAATGCCGATCTAGTAAAGACCTTAGTAGAAGCCTATCAAATTACGAAAAATCCAGCCTATAAGACGGTTGTGGGCTGGACATTAGACTGGTTGGCTAAGGAAATGACGCATCCTAAGGGCGGGTTTTATGCGGCCCTAGATGCGGGTAAATATGAAAAAGAGGGCGAGTTCTATGTCTGGGATTATGAGGAGCTAAAGACCCTGTTAGGGGACGATTTAGAGGCCCATCAACAGGTGTTTGAGATTTCAAAACAGGGCAATTTTGAGGGGAAAACAGTCTTTTATATGCCCCCTGAACAGGAATGGACATTGGACCAGACCCTCTTTATGGAGAGCCGGGAACGTTTAGCAAAGGCCCGCTCAAAACGGACACGACCTCATACGGATGATAAGATCATTGTGGCATGGAATGGGTTGATGATAGGCGCTCTTTCAAAAGCCTATCAGGTCTTTGGTGATGACAACTATTTGCACGCAGCTCAAAAAGCAGCGGCGTTTATTAGAACCGAGTTATGGGATCCGAAACAGGGATTAAAGCGATATTGGCGTGATGGCGGATCAAAGAACCCTGGAGTGTTAGATGATTATGCCTTTTTGATTGATGGGTTGTTGGAATTGTTTCAGGCCGACTCCGATCCAACATGGTTTAATTGGGCTCAAGAGGTCCAGTCTGTACAGGACCGCTTATTTTGGTCTGATAAGGAAGAGGTGTACTACTATTCAGATCGTGATCGACCTATCAAAATTAAAGACTTTGAGGATTCGGCCCTCCCATCAGGGATCTCCATGAGTGCGTTCAATTTATTAAGATTCTCTAGCTTTACAACAGATGCAGCTACTCGGGAACGGGCCTTAACGATCCTAAAAAATATGATGTCAAAAATGACACGAGCCCCCATGTATTA
The DNA here is from genome assembly GCA_964540745.1 of uncultured Candidatus Marinamargulisbacteria bacterium. GTDB lineage: Bacteria > Margulisbacteria > Marinamargulisbacteria > JABIPA01 > JABIPA01 > CAZIOF01. Next base: position 16,128 of record CAZIOF010000186.1, on the reverse strand, counting down.
TCCTAATATGTTAATGGCTATGGACTATGCGCAGGCACGACCTAAAGAGGTCATTGTTCTAGAATCGCCCACCAATTTGGAAACCATGGTGGCTATTAATTCGGAATTTCAACCTAACAAAGTACAATTATTTTACAATCCAGAAAAGAATCCTGCGACTAACATGGGGGCTATTCCTTTTCTAAAAGGGAAAACAGTGTCCAATAAAGATGGCCCTACGTTTTTTATTTGTGAGCAAGGCCGTTGTCAACTACCTACAACAGATCTTCAAAAGGCCATGGCACTCATTTTAAAAAAATAGAAATTTATTAATTTAGATATCGATAATTTGATACTCCTTAATGCGGGTAGAGAGTAATTTATGTCTAATTATAAACGAATATCTATGGCCAGTATTCTTGTGTTATTTGATCCCTTATCTAGGGCTGAAGGTTCCATTGACCTATTGAAGAGACAGGTCAGTGATATGAATGGGGCATCATTTTCACAGTTACGTATAAAGGCAAACAAATATCATACATTGAGAGGAGGTCAAGATATACGTTTGTTTGATGCTGGGATTTATACCATGACCTATGACCGTTATGGTTGTTTACAATTAAATATTCAAGTAGGTGGAAATGAAAAATCTTATTTATTTCTTAAAACATCAAATCATCCAGGAGTCCGTCGTGTTATTTCTTTTTTAGGACCACAATATGGCCAAAGTATCAAAAGTATCAATTACCACATTGATTTAGATGTGGGAATGATTCGAGTCAATACAGAGGATTCTTTTCTTGTCCATTCATCATCTTGGTTGGGTATTTCTTCAACGTTATCAGAACAAACCATTGCGTGTGAAAAACAGTGCTATTACCCTTCTCTACGACCAGTATTTTTACAACTAGACGCATTATTTCAAAAGTTAGCTGCATGCGAAGTTGGGGCATTAGATGAAATTATTGAGAAGAAGACATTAGCATGTCTTAGTGAGTGTTTACGGAACTATTATACAGATGAGGATAAGGGTAAGATCCAGAAAGAATTAAAGGCCATTCCTAGTCGTACTACACGAGCTAAGTTAGATAAGGCCATTCAGTTTTGTGGTTTACCAGGTGAACAAAAGATTAAAACAATTACAGAAACGGTAAAGTTAAGCCTGGGTGTATTTCAAGAAACTGTCGATTTAGCAAATGAGTGCTTTCGTAGTTTTAAACCTTCCCAGCAGAAGGAACAACAACAACAATGCTTTCAAAACCTGGTCCACCGGATGCATCATACCTTCTCAGATATATCGACCAAATTAGGCGTCGTATAAAAGCGTTCAATTTACCTAAATTATGGTATAATACCCCCCATTCAGTTTATAGAAGGTGCCGTCTAAAGTTATAAATGATAGCTCTAAAATAATAGAGATAGGCTTTCTAAATACCGTTTTTGGAGGAAATAACATGACATTTGATCCCGATATGATTAAGTCTACCTATGAGAATTTTAAAACGACACTTGAGGGGGTAAGGCGTACCCTGAATCGACCGTTAACTTATACCGAAAAAGTATTATATACCCATCTATCAGAAACTCAAGAGTGTCGGGATTTTAATCGTGGTAACGACTATGTCTACTTTGGCCCTGATCGTGTGGCTATGCAAGATGCAACTGCACAAATGGCACTTTTACAATTTATGCATGCTGGAAAATCACATGCTGCAGTCCCCTCTACTGTTCATTGTGACCATTTAATTCAAGCTAAGGTTGGTGCTGAAAAAGATTTAGAATCTGCGAAAGAAACCAATAAAGAAATTTATGAGTTTTTATCATCGGTATCCAAAAAGTATGGGATAGGGTTCTGGAAACCTGGAGCAGGGATTATTCATCAGGTTTTTATTGAAAAGTATGCGTTTCCAGGCGGGATGATGGTAGGGACGGATTCTCATTCCCCTAATGCCGGGGGACTCGGCATGATAGCTATTGGTGTAGGTGGTGCTGACGCGGTAGATGTGATGGCTGGTATTCCTTGGGAACTATTATCCCCTAAGTTAATTGGTGTAAAATTAACGGGCCGGTTAAGTGGTTGGGCGTCAGCAAAAGATGTGATCTTAAAGGTAGCAGGGTTACTTACTGTGAAAGGTGGAACAGGTGCCATCGTTGAATACTTCGGAGAAGGTGCGGAGTCGTTATCCTGTACAGGTAAAGGAACAATTTGTAACATGGGCGCTGAGATTGGTGCCACAACCTCTATTTTTGCCTATGATCAGGCCATGTCAACCTACCTCAGGGCTACAGATCGTTCAGATGTTGCTGAATTGGCAGATGCTCTTTCTGACGAACTAAAACAAGATCCAGAAGTACTAGCGGACCCAGAGTCATACTATGATCAGGTTGTTCATATCAATTTGTCAGAATTAGAGCCCTATGTAAATGGTCCTTTTACGCCAGATAAGGCAACTCCTATTTCTGAAATGGCCGAAGCAGTAAAAGAAAATGGCTGGCCAGACGATATTGAAGTGGGGCTTATTGGATCCTGTACCAATTCCTCTTATGAAGATTTAACGCGATCAGTGTCCATAGTAAAACAGGCAACCAAACAAGGCGTTGACCTAAAATCTGAGTTTGTGATCACACCTGGTTCAGAAATGATTCGCTATACAGCAGAACGAGATGGCATATTAACGGAGTTTGAAAAGATTGGCGGTACCGTTTTAGCCAATGCCTGTGGCCCCTGTATCGGCCAATGGGCTAGGCATACCGATGATCCGTCTCGAAAAAATACTATTTTAACCTCTTATAATCGAAACTTTGCCAAGCGAAATGATGGGAACCCAAACACCCACTCCTTTGTGGCATCACCTGAGATCGTAACGGCATTGTCTATCGCCGGACGATTATCCTTTAATCCATTAACAGATACTTTAGTTAATAAGGATGGACAGGAAGTCAGACTAAAAGAACCCGAAGGTATTGATTTGCCAGTGAAGGGGTTTGATGCAGAAGACGAAGGTTATCAGGCGCCAGCAGAAGATGGTTCAGCTATAACTGTAGTTGTCCAAGAAGAGTCGGACCGCTTACAGTTACTAGATCCGTTTAGTCCTTGGGAAGGCGACAACCTTACAGGCTTGAGATTGCTCATTAAGGCAAAAGGAAAGTGTACAACGGATCATATTTCCATGGCAGGGCCCTGGCTTAAGTATCGTGGCCACTTAGATAATATTTCCAATAATATGTTAATTGGTGCAATTAACGCCTTTAATGGAGAGGCTAACTCAGTTAAAAATACCTTAAAAGGCGTTTATGGAACGGTTCCAGACACTGCAAGAGAGTATAAAGCCGCCAGTATAGGGACACTCGTTGTTGGGGACGAAAACTATGGGGAAGGATCATCGCGTGAACATGCGGCTATGGAGCCTCGTCATATGGGCGTGAAAGCAGTGTTAGTAAAGTCTTTTGCCCGTATCCATGAGACTAATCTTAAAAAGCAAGGCATGTTAGCATTGACGTTTAGAAATAAAGATGATTATGACAAGATTCAGGAAGACGATAGCATTGATATTCGCGGATTAACGACCTTTAACCCTGATTCAGAGTTGACATTAGAGGTAACGCATTCTGACGGAACCCAAGAGTCAATAGCAGTAAATCACACTTATAATAAAGCACAGATAGAATGGTTTAAGGCAGGGTCTGCCTTGAATCTTATTCGAGCCCAGCAAAATACAGAACCCGTATCGCGTTAAGGGCTACCGCGCTTACCTAGCTCTCTATCTAAAAGAAGAAGGGCGCTTTTGTTGCTCTCGATTCGTTCAAGTTCTTTGATGAGTCGTGTGACTTCAGCCTCTTCTTCGACCTGTTCTTCAATAAACCAATTCAAAAAGTTGAAGCTTGCGAAGGCTTTCTCTTTAAGTGCTTTATCGTAGATAGTATGAATGGACTGCGTTACTTTTTGTTCTTGTTTCAGACTGGTTTTGAAGACATCAAGAATTGTATTAAAAGAGGTTTTTGGTTTTTTGATATCAGGAAGGATGATGGTACCTCCGCATTCGCCAATAAATTTAAAAATACGATGAAAATGATTCAACTCTTCTTGAGATTGGGCTTTCATCCAATGTGAAAATCCACCATAATCCACACTTTCAAAATAGGCGGCCATACCCAGATAGGCATAAGCCGATTCAAATTCTAAAGCTAGTTGTATATTTAATGCTTTCTCCATGGATGCTTTCATTTTCAATTCCTCCTAAATAGGTACAGTATCTACCTAATTTCCCCAATTTCCTTTAAAATAAACATCTATAGTTAATCGTATAATCGATGAAACAGTAAGAGCCCCTTCATTTTAGGGCTAATAGTACTATAATATCAACTGATTCAATAAGATCGTTCATAGACATTATAGACGAAGGAGTAAGATAATGGTAAGAGTAAGGTTTGCACCTTCACCAACAGGAAATCTACATTTAGGAACATTACGAACAGCATTATTTAATTGGCTATTTGCTCGGAATCAGAACGGTGTTTTTGTCTTAAGGATCGAAGATACTGATCGCCAACGATCTGATGTTCAGTATGAAACAACGATCTATGAGGGGTTAGAGTGGCTCGGCCTTACCGAAGATGAAGGACCTAATAAGGAAGGCAAGTATGGTCCTTATCGCCAATCAGACCGGATTAAGGCCGGTATTTATCAACAATATGCGGATAAACTATGTGAAGAGAACCGGGCTTACCCTTGTTTTTGTACGTCAGAAGATTTAGATAAAGAGCGAGAGGATGCCGATCGCAATAAGAGGCCCTATGTCTATTCAAAACGATGTCGGCATTTGTCAAAAGAAGAGGTTCAACAAAAAATAGAAAATAAAATCCCTTATACGTTTCGGTTTGAAATGCCAGATGCTCGCGTCTTTAAACTTAACGATATGATTCGTGGAGAAATATCCATTGACACGTCGTTATTGTCTGACTTTGTGATACTGAAATCAGATGGGAGTCCATCCTATAACTTTGCAGTGGTTGTGGATGATGCGTTAATGGAAATCTCCCATGTGATCCGTGGAGAGGACCATATCTCTAACACTCCTCGCCAAGTCTTATTGTTTGAGGCGTTAGGCTTTACCCCACCTATCTTTGCGCATTTGCCTATGATTTTAGGGCCAGATAAGAGCAAGTTATCCAAGCGACACGGGGCTACTAACGTGACAGACTATCGTGAACAAGGCTATTTAAGTCAGGCCTTATTTAACTTTATGACTTTATTAGGGTGGTCACCAAACAGCGAGCAGGAACTCTTTACAATAGAGGCCTTGATAGAACAATTTTCTTTGGATCGTGTCTCAAAAGCAGGCGCTGTTTTTGATAGAACCAAATTAACGTGGATGAACGGTCAGTATATTCGACAGTTAAATAATGATACTTTATTTGAGTGTCTCAAAGACTATTTGTCAGAGGAGGTTATGTCAAAGTTAGCCTCCGTTAATGCGTCTGATTTAATGGCGATGATGGCGTCGGTGAAGGATAATTTGGATGTATTACCCGATATTAATACACATCTTGAGGTCTATACATTCACAGACGAAGACTACAAAGAGAGGGTTAGTCAGTTTGAATTTGATGAGGAGCAAATTGTTATTATTCAAAGAGGAGCTGAATTGATCCAAATATTAGAAGAGAGTGATCAAGATGCTATAAAAGCATGTCTTAATGATATTACAAATCAGACAGGATCCAAAAAAGGAAAAGTATTCAAAACTATTCGAATGGCAGGTACGGGAATGCCCTCGGGGCCAAATCTGTTTGACTGCTTATCAATCTTAGGAAAAGAGTGTTTAACGAAGAGGTTATCGTGGTTTCCTGAAAAAACGATCTAATATAATAACCTAAGTAGTAACTATTGTAGTAGGCGTAGGTCGGACAACTTGAACAGGCATTCGTATTGGGGAAACTTCGTTTCTGATTATTTCAGCTAGTTGTGCTGGGGATAGATTTTCTATATCGCTCGTGCTTATGCAAAGAAGAGGGTTAATAGGAGTTAACCTGGTTTGTTGCGGATCCTGATTGGATTGGGTGACATGAGGTTTTCGCGACGATGAACGTCTACTTGGGTCGATGTTATGAATTTGCATAGAACTTGCCATATCTTTGAAGACACTCCAATCAAATATACACCTATTATAGTATGTAGCGCAAGTGCGTGCAAGCAGATTTTTTATACTGGGGTTATGGTAGTTATTTCTGAATGTCTTACTTATAGCTTAAGTTAACTAAATACTTTATATAGAAAGGGGTTAGATGCTACTATTTTGGTGTTTAATACTCAATAAGGTATGTAAAGGGGTCCTTATGGCAAGTCAATTTCCATTTCCAAAGCAAGATGTACATAAAGGGCAACGTGGACGAATAGGGGTAATTGCAGGATCTGAACAGATGATAGGGGCCGGTATTTTAGCTGCATTGGCAGCCTTTAGGACGGGTGCTGGACTTGTTTGCCTGTGTTCACCTAAAAAAGCGCTAAATAATGTTAATAGTCACTGCCCAGAGTTGATCTGTTGTCCGTTAGATGAGATTGAAAATAGCGAAGTAACCATTACTCAAGTGACTGAGTACTGTCGTCAACATCGATTTGATACAGTCGTTATAGGGCCAGGTCTAGGTAGAGGCGACGCATTAAGCCATAGCATCAAACATGTTTGTCTGACTATCGATGCAATGGGTATAGGGGGAACTCTTGATGCAGATGCATTGATGGCATTAGATGTTCAATGGTGTCGTGATAACCTAACATCTCAAAACTGGGTGTTGACGCCACACCCTAAAGAATTTCAACATTTATTTCCTGATCAATGTACGGACTCTACTGATAGAGTTGCCCAGGCGCAATTAGCCTCTAAAGAAGTAGAGCAAGTTATTGTATTAAAAGGGTATCAAACAGTAGTCGCCGGTAACGATCGGTTTCAGATTAATAAAACAGGAAACCCTGGAATGGCAACAGCTGGTTCAGGAGATGTACTATCAGGTATAATAGCGACCTTAAAGGCACAGGGATTATCCGTTTATGATGCTGCAACCCTTGGCGTATATATTCACGGTTTAGCAGGAGATGCTGCCTTTGAGTTAATGGATGTTGGGCTAATTGCTAGTGATATTATTCAGTCGTTACCAAGGGTGATTAAAAGTTTGAGGTAGTTTTATGAAAGAGTTAAACAATCATCATGTTGAAGAGATTTGTGACAAAATAACCCTGTTTTTAAAGGACTTTGATCGACTACTCTTCTCAAAAGGATTTGGTTTTGATCCATTTAAGTTATCTGACGTGGAGAATTATTTAAAAAAGCCTGAGATATTTAATATCGCATTCAATAGAGAAAAAAGTAATGGGATACTTTATGGACAGGGGCATGTCTTTTTTAGACGGTTTATTAATCAACTCACTGTTGACGAGCGCCTTTCCGTTTTAGTTCCTAAACTTGAGTATGCAAAATTAGTACCTTATTTAGAACGATTAGCTAATAAACTACTTTTTCAGCGATTTTCAGACCCCATTATTGAAGAGAAGTGGTCTATTGTAGATATAAATGACATCGGGATGGGTGATAGTGTGTATCGAGTATCGCTATTAAATGGAACGTATCGTATATCACTTGTTGTTAAACATAATGGACGTCCATTACAAGCCATTTATTGTCAGTTATTAACACAACTAGAGTGGCCAAGTTTTGAAACGAATTATCATGAAACTACTGTTGGAAACTGGGAAATATCCGAATACTTAGGTGAGGGGCCCCTCTCTCAACAGATCATTAATCAAGAAGTCGAAATAACGGGGATTATTCCTTCTTTAGCAAGACATGCGGCACTGGGGGATTTGTTGGGGCGGGGGGATCGTCTTTTAGAGAATTATGTATTACGTGATAATCATGTATTTCCCTGTGATATCTCCTATTTATTTTGTAAAGATAACGAGATTTGGACAGAAAAGTATATTTCAGGAGGCATGTACGAGTATTGTTGTATCGCTTGGGATTATCCATCAGAGGATGATTTATTAAAAAGAATTGACCAGTTTTGGGACAATTATCAATCTGCTTTAGAATGGATTAAGATAAAAAGATCCTATTTAAAAGAAATCTTAAGCCAGGTATCAGGCTATTCCGACAAATATCTGACCTATTTAGAGAACAGTAATAATTATATTAATGATAGAAGAAAATCTTATATGGCAGGGCTTAGAGTCATGAAAACTAGGCAGTTTTTTAAGGAGCTCCTTCATCAAGTGGGTACACAGTCTCCTGAATCCTTAAATAGTCATCCTGAGCTAAAGATGTACTATTTAGCTGATAAAGGACGTGCAGCATGCTTTTTTCTATTAGAAGAAAAACAAGAGGATCTTCTTGAACAGCTAACGGATATTGCTGAAAAAGAACTTGAATTGCCAGACAAGATTAAGTCAAATTAGCAATAGGAATAGACCGTCGTAATATTGCCAGGAAATAAATATACCCTGTTTTTAGATCAAAGATGCCAGGAATTGTTGAGCTTGTGTAATTAGAGTGTGTGATGTTTCGTCGTTGTTCGATTCACAATAAATGCGTGCAATCGGCTCTGTTCCAGAAAATCGAAAAAGAAGCCAGTCTGTACTCTTAAACAGAAGCTTAAGGCCATCTGTACGTAAGAGGGACTCAAGTGGTTGATCAAAATGAGGAGCCAGGTCATCTGTAGTAGCCTTATTAAAAGTGTCCATAAGGAGTGGTTTTTGATGGGGTGAAAAATGAAACTCTTTTTCCATGAAAGAGGTTTTTCCGTAGCGCGATTCAATGCGATGCTTTAGTTGGCTAAGTGAAAGGCCTGTCTCTTTTATAATAGATAGTAAAATAATGCCGGGTATAAACCCACATTTCTCAAGTGTATGAGACGAAATAGACATGCCTCCAGAGGATTCAATGCCTATGGCAATGCCGTTTGTGTTAATAGCATCCTGAAAAAAGGGCGCAAAGTATTTAAAACCTACAGGCGTTTCATGGAAGGTAAGTTGATGTTTCTGGGCCGCAAGTTTGAGTTGTCGTGAAGATGCGACAGTTGTTACAACATGTGATAAGGAGCAAGTATCTTGTTCAAGTAAATAATCTAAAATGATAAGTCCAGTTTCTTCTGGCAAAAGAGGCTGACTCTGTTCGTCAAGTATGACATGTCTATCTCCGTCAGGGTCATTTGCAATAGCCATCGATGCATTAAGTTCTTTGGAACGGGATATAAGCGATGCTAACGTATCATATTTAGTAGGATTAGGATCGTCGTGTCCAAAATCAGAACGTGGGTCTTGATGCAAAATATCATAATGGGTAAGCCCCGTTTGGGATAAGAGTTCTTTCCAAACCTGCCCCACAGCGCCATGTTTTGCATCTATAACAAGCGAGAATGACGATAGGTCGATAGACGATAGATCAAGTAGTGATGCAGTCGTTTTTAGCAAATCTGTTGCAAATTCAACATCTTTATTTATGAGGTGTAATTGCCCCATATGAGTGGAGCCTATGGGCTGGTCTGTTAAGGCAAGATTTGCTAAGTGTTCAATTTGTTGTGTGACGGAAGCGGGTGCAGGCGCCCCATTTTTAGGGTTAAACTTTAGACCATTATAATCAGCAGGATTATGAGAAGCGGTTAAAATAAAACCGCCACTACAGGAGGTTTTTTTGATGTGCCATGAGACTAGTGGGGTAGGTGTGTAGTGGTCAAAGAAATCAACGTGTATACCTGCAGATAACAGTGTGTCAACTAGTACTTGGGTATAGGACCCTTCTTCACGTGTAATAGAGTTTCCCTTTCGGGGATCATAACCTATAGCTACCTGTGGTGAAGAGGTTTCTTTTCGCAATAATTGGGCGACGGCTAATGCAATAGCTTTGACGTGAGAAACGGTAAAGTCTGTCCCCATAATTCCTCTATGGCCAGAGGTTCCAAACGTAATATTCATGGTAAGAGATAATAGATTGTCATGATAATTTGGTACCGAGGACAGGATTTGAACCTGCACAGGGTTGCCCCCGCCAGCCCCTCAAGCTGGTGTGTCTACCAATTCCACCACCTCGGCAAAGATGGCTATTACTATACCAGTCTCCAGATACCAAATCAACACTCCTGGTACAAACAAGATGGTGTTATAAGGTCCAATTTCTTGACTCGAGATTACCCCTTACTTGCAAGCGTTTCGGACTAATGGAATCTCAACATGCTTTTTCAGATCGAATTAGAATGAGTCTAGGCTAATTTTTATTGTTTCCCAGGCTGAATAAAATGTTATCATACTCTATAACAAACATTATTCAAGGATAGTTGGCTATCCTACAATAAATAAAGAAGAGGCACTGTGATTAAGACTAAACGATCGTTAAAAGCAATAACTTTGGGAGGCATTCACTTTGATTTTTCACGCCCCTACATCATGGGGGTTCTTAATCTAACGCCAGATTCATTTTCTGATGGTGGGCTATACCTAGATCCCTGCCATGCCCTGAAAAGGGCAGAATTACTTATTAAAGAGGGTGCTGATATTGTTGATGTCGGTGCAGAATCTTCCCGACCAGGTGCCCATGAAATATCTGAAGAAGAAGAGTCAAAACGATTAAAACCTTTTTTGAATAACTATAAAAAACACTTTAAGACACCCCTGTCATTAGATACAACAAAGTCAGATATTGCCTTATTAGGGCTTGATAATGGGGTATCACTTATCAATGATATATCGGGATTAACCGCGGATTCTAATATGGCAGGTTCAATTGCATCCTATAAAGTACCTGATGTTGTTATGCATCGGGCAGGACCTTCAGCAGTCATGCAATCCAGACTGAATTATACTAATGTGATGGAGACGATTTATGAAGAGTTACAGCAATCAATCGATCGTGCAAGACGTGTTGGGATAAAGGATGTTATTATTGATCCTGGAATTGGTTTTGGGAAATCATTAGCTCATAATATGACAATTTTAAATGAGCTAAACGATTTCTCTAAGTTAAAGTGTCCCTTATTAATTGGGACAAGTAGAAAGTCGTTTATAGGAGAAATAGACCCAAGTGATGTTAGTGAACGGCTAGGAGGAACCATTAGTTCCTCTATTTATGCGGTTGATAGAGGTGCTCATTTCTGTCGTGTTCACGATGTAGGAGCTGTAAAGCAATCGCTTTTGGTATGGCAGGCCTTAAAAAAGGATACGGTGTTATGAGTGATGTATTTGTAGGATTGGGTTCTAATATAGGTAATAGAAAACAGTATTTAAGAGACGCTATCAATTACATTGATGCGCACAGTCAGAACAATATCATAAAAATATCCAAATTTCGTGAAACGGAAGCGGTTACTTCAGATAAACAAGCCGCCTATATAAACGCAGTTATTTTAGTTGAAACGCAACAGGATATTATGTCCTTTTTTGAACAATTGTGTCAGATAGAAAAGTTACTAGGTCGGGTAGAGAAGGGAACAAAACAACCAAGGACAATTGATCTGGATATTCTATTTTTTGGTCGACAAATTATTTGTGAGGAATCCTTGATTATTCCACACCCATTACTCCATGAGCGTGAATTTGTACTATCCCCGCTAAATGATATTGCGCCCCAGTTTAGTCATCCAATTTTTCAGGAAACAGTGGAGGCGTTATATAGAAGGGTTGTGACATCGTAATGGAATTAGTCTTAGAGTCTTTATCAGATACGGAACAATTTGCTAGCGAGCTAAGTCACATCATTGGCGCAGGAGATAGGGTGTTATTACTTGGTGAGATGGGTGCCGGAAAGACCACCTTTGTTCGTGATTTTCTAGGATCCCGTGGTTTTCAAGGGAATGTAACATCACCAACATTTACACTTATTCAAGAATATATACTTGAACCCAACATTTATCATATGGACCTATATCGTTTAGAAAATGAACTTGAAATTGAACAGTTAGATATTCAGCGCTATTTTCAGAATGATTCCTGTATTATCTTTGTTGAGTGGGCAGATAAATTGGGAGCACTTGTGCCAGACAACTATCTTGAAATAGCCTTTAGCTATTTTGAGATTACAAAACGAAAAGTGGTGATAACGCCAAAAGGGACTTATAAAGATCGATTTAAATCAATCACATTTCTCAAAGACACGTAGTTTAGCACTTTTTGAACGAGAATTTTCTTTGATTTCCGTTTGTGATGCAGTAAGAACACCCTTGTAACACGGCTTAATAAGTGATTTATGGTCTTTAATAAAGCGTTTTACTAACCGATCTTCTGACGAATGAAAGCTAATGATAGCAATACGGCCTTTTGGAGCAAGAAAGTCAAGAACCTGATTCAGAAAAGAGCTTAAATGATTAAACTCTTGATTGACTTCTATCCTAAGCGCTTGAAATACCTGTGAACAGGTTTTCATGTATAACGATCGTCGGTTTTTAAAGAAGAAGCTTTTCTTGATAATCTGAATCAGATCATCTGTTGTGTCTAATGCATGTTGCTTTCTAAAATAGATAATATTAGAGACAAGTTTTTGACAGCGGTATAGGTCACCGTATGTTTGAAATAGTTGGGTTAACGACTCTTCGGAATAGTCTTTCAATATTGTTGTTGCAGAAAGGGGGGTTTTAGGATTCATTCGCATATCCAGGGGTTCCGATTTTAAAAAGGAAAAACCTCTTTCAGACGAATCAAGGTGGTAAGAAGACATCCCTAAATCAAGAAGCCCTTTGTTAATGAAATGGAGATCTTCCTTAGCAAGAGCTTTTGAAAATTGAGAGAAGTTTAATTGGAAAAAATGTATCTGTGAATGGCTAGAAAATCTGGATTGGCAGTATTGAATCGCATAAGGATCTTGATCAAGGCCAATTAAGCGGCCTTTAGGCCCTAATTTCTCCAGAATTCCTTGGCTATGGCCACCAAAGCCGAGAGTACCATCCAATACAATATCGTTTGGCTCAATATCAAGATGATCCATGCAGGCTTGATAAAGGACAGGGATATGGGGGGAAGAAGATTCCATTAGATCGCGATCTGATGAGAATTAGCGATAATAGACTTGAGATCGGGTCTGCTTTTTGGCGTCACAATAACCAGTCCGATACGGCAGTTAGATTGATGTTTCTTGTTGAGATAGTCAATGAAAGAAGATGATGCAGAAAAGGGTGATACCCATTGAATTGGCTTAGGAAGTGAGTGATCATCAGTTGGGATACCAATCGTAATATCAAATGTATCTAAATGATAGAGAAGGCCTAGTGGGGCCATAATATCCCATAGTTTAACACCTGCTTTATAAAAGGCGGTACTTTTTCCTTCTAGTAGAGAAATTAAATTCATTCCCATGGATTTTATTCGAAGGCTCGAGAAGGCGTTGTTGTCTAGCGTGGATTGAAAAACAGAGCGTTCTTTATCACTAGATTCTAGGAATTCGGTTCCAATAATAACCTGTTCTGGAAGCGCGGGTGTTTGAACAATAGATGTCACGTTACTTTCGAGTTTATAGACAGCCTCGCTAGAATCATAAGAAAAATAACAATTTCCTGAAAGTGGGCATCCAACAAATGAAATAAGGGGAACGCCGTCTTGTAGACAGCTAAGGTGTAGAGTGACTTCTTGTCGACCCTTGATAAAATTATTTGTTCCGTCAATAGGGTCTATATACCAGACGATATCCTGTTCATTAAATGATGATTTAAACCCTTCTTCACCTATAATACGATGTGAAGGAAAAAATCGATTGATCCACATTCTGTATAACATCTCTATTCCTGTATCCACCTCTGTTACGAGATCTGTAAGACGCTCCTTATGTTGGACAGATACATTCCCTTGAGCCTGTTTGATAAGTGGCGAAAAGGCTTGAAATAGTGTGATAAGACATGCCGTAATATTTTCTAGAGAATCTGGATCAGAGGGGCCATTTTCCCATACATCACAAAAGGATTTAGACACTTTATTACAAATGAGATCGTTGTTAAAGTGAATATCGTGAAACTGTACCCATTCTTGATGTTGAAGAGTAGGTAAATAAAGTTTGAAATCTGTATTCGAATTGGGGGGAAGCCATTTCATTAAATTTAACATTTCTAATCCAAAAAGCTAAGACATGCTTATTAATAACACTAATCAAGGGAAAAAGAAAGTTCCTTAGATTCGTAGTTAATGGATCAAACTATTAAGTTGTCTTTCACCGTTCTTCTTAAAAAGTAAGTTGATAGGGTTGTTTTACTAGAGCCCTGAGGAGTTTATAGTATAATAGGTCACGTATTAGCGAGGACTAGGTTTAACGGCTAACTAATTAGGATTGAGAATGATATGTTGTATAAAGGGTCTAATGAAACAATTAGCCCTAACCGTTAGGGACGGGATTTTGTTTTATAAACTAAAAAAGGCAGAGACAACACTATTGTCTAAGGAAGGGTTATTTACCTTAGAAAAAGAGAGTGATAATGAGGGCTTTAAAAGAAAGATCAGACGTCTTAAAGATAGCATTCGTGATGTTATAAGAAGAAGTCGTAGACAATCGCTTAATGTCTGGCTTGTCATGATCGTAGGTGTGATGTTTATTCTATACGCCTTTTTTTCCCTGTCTAGACTATATTTAGTGGTGGGAATTATGGGAAGTCTTTTTAGTATGAGTTTGCTACTAGGATTAATGATGAGATTACGTGAGAAAAATATACTGACAAATCAACTTAGACAGCAGTTAACCCATCAAAAATCCATTGCTCAGGCTGGTTTGACTCGATTAAGAAAGCTCCCTCTAGAACATCGTGTTCGCGCCTATTCGACGTTAGGAATAACCCCAAATTGTATAGAGCAAGTTGATCACTTACTTCAAAATACTCAGGTGCCTGTTACGCCTCACTCAATACAGCTGCTATCAGCTTTGGCAACATTTGAATTGAAACAGTGTTATCAGGATATTCAAGACCCCATTACATTGAAGACATTTATATGCAGTCAGTGGCCGAGCTACTTTGAAGAGAAAAGAGGTTATTTAGAGAGTGATGTGAATACCTTAGATGATAAAGAGATACTAACTATAAAAACAGAGGCTGAGACCCAGCTTTCTGATATGAGTGCCTACGGGGTCCCTGATATTATCCGTCAACTTCAGCAACATGATAGTGGGTTGGTTTGTGATATGTTTTACGACCTTTACACTGATCCAGAGACCACATCTCATTGTCAGGCGGTTTTAAAACAGCTCTATGATGATGTCCAGAGTGTTATGTGTTTTGACAGTGTGTCTTTAGAGGGTCTTATACAGAAAACGTGTGTTTGTGAGACATGAAATGTTTGAATTAATGTTAAAAAAGGTATATAGAGGGCCAGAGAGTATAGGAAATGTATGTTGGATCGTATAAATGTCGATAAGCTTGATAAGCCAGTTATTTCAATTATAGGGCCAACAGGGATAGGGAAGTCAGCGGCTAGTATTCAATTGGCAAGAGAGATTAAGGGGGAGGTCATTTCTGTAGATGCGTTTCAAGTATATAAAGGAATGGATATAGGTACAGCAAAGGTATCATTGGAGGAGCGGAAAGAAGTGCCTCATCATTTGATTGATATTGTATCGCCAAATGAGTCTTATTCTGTAGCCAATTTCATGAAAGAAGTGGGGCCTTTAATTAAGGCTATTCAAGAGAGAGGTGCGCGTCCCATTTTATGTGGGGGAACGGGGTTGTATTTGAGATCTTTTTTATATGACTATGTTTACAATGAATTGCCATCAGATGACCATTATAGGGCGTCTTTAGAAGCGATGATATCCAAAAAGGGACGTTTGTTTTTATGGTCAATGTTAGAAAAAGTAGATAAGCAAGCATCAATAAAGATATCTCCAAATGATAGTCGGCGTGTCATCCGTGCACTTGAAGTCAATAAGCTAACAGGAATACCTATGTCTCAACAGGTAACAAAGTCATCTTCTTCAAGGCAGGATGTGTCTATTTTAGGATTAACTGCGCCAAGAGAGTGTGTTCGAAAACGCATTGATGATCGTGTAGACAACATGTTTCAGTCAGGCTTAATTAGAGAGGTTGAAGGGTTGCTTTCAGAAGGCTATTCTCCAAGTTTAAATGCTTTCAAGGCATTAGGTTATAAAGAAACCATTTCATACTTGAATGGTAGTCTCAGTAAGAAGGAACTGATAGAAT
>CAZIOF010000185.1:0-8408 GCA_964540745.1 uncultured Candidatus Marinamargulisbacteria bacterium | reverse complement strand
CTATGTAGACCTGCCCGGCCACGGAAAGACGGTCTGGACACCTGAACATATCACCTTTGACAACATTACAAATAGCCTTATTGATTTATTGGATTACTATGAAATTCCAAAGTGTATCCCAGTAGGCTATTCCATGGGTGGCCGTTTAGCCCTTTATTTTTCCCTTAAGCAAAAAGAACGTCTTTCTAGCCTCATCTTAATTTCAGCATCTCCTGGAATTCCTGACCCAGACGAACGTCAGAAACGCTTTGAAAAAGATGCCAACTTAGCTGACACAATGACAACAGCGTCTTTTAATAAGATACTTTCCCACTGGTATCGAAACCCGATTTTCGATACACTCCCCAATCACCCTGCCTACGATGCCATGATCAAACGTCGACAAGAACAAAATCCCTCTTATTTGCGACAAGTCCTTAAAAATTTGAGCCCAGGAAACCAACCCTCTCTTTGGGGTAAACTTCCACAGTTAGATATACCTGGCCTTTACATTGTTGGTCAAAAGGATCTACACTACGTGGGCCTTGGTCAAAGAGTCTGTTCATTGTGGCCTAGAGCTATTCTCCAACCCTTTGCACAGGCAAGCCATGCGGTCCCTACTGAGGACCCTAGTTACATCGCTGACTCCATTAAATCCCTACTAGGGTCAGCTACTTAATTTTTTCAGGGGGTTTATCAATGTTAAAAAAACAACTAAGCCAAAGAACAGCACCAAATCTGCTTCCAAGCCCTCTTTCTTTTTATAGAACTTTTGATCCTGTATCGAAACAAGCGCTTCCCCAAGCACAGCTACAATACACTCTCACAGGTGTGGCTGCGGGAATTGGTGCGTCTCCACGATTCGATCCACTCAATAAGCTCCTTCAAAAAAACATGATAACACCTCGTCATGTGCTCCTCCCCCCCACCTCTTCACTGCCACAAGCATGTCGAGGTCTGGCGGCAGGTTCTGTTGGCACAAAAAACCCAAGAGCTCTTGTTATTGGCGGCACTCTCGCAATCAATAACAGTAGAAAGGACCCTGATCCACTTAGAGATGCTTGCACTATCCAATAAGGTTCTTTTATGCCCATTAGCTCTGCTTCCCTATCTCAAACTAAGAACCCCATCACACCGCTACAGTCATCCGTTATTGGTGCTGCCGCTGGGCTTACAGGATCTGCGCCATTACATCCATTAAACACCCTCTTTAGCCGTCAACAAACCACTGGAAAATCACTTCGTACGTAGCATCCGTTCACCACAACAGGCCTTTCAAGGTCTGGCTGCAGGATCTGTCGCTGTGGTAGGCCAAAATATCTGTCGGTTTTGGGGGTTCGAATGGGCTGACCGTCACTTACCCCATACCATGACAGGCATTACACGACTCACTTGCCAAGCGACCATTGCTGGTGCGATGGAATCCTCACTACCTTGGGCCTTTGAAGCCAAAAAAACACGTCAACAACATCATTTCTCTACCCTAAAACCATTATCTCTTTCACCCACGACGCTTTCCCTATCACACTTTCAAAAAAAACTCTTCCCTGGGTTCCACGCTAATCTACTTAAAAATATCAGTGCTCGAATCTGTTGGTTTGGGCTTAGCGATAGCCTTCGGTCCCAACTCCCAAAATCGGTTAAGGCACATCCTCTGTCTCATTTTGGAACCACCTTTTCGGGTGCCACCTTTGCCCAACATATGGTCATCCCGTTTCAAGTTCTGCCTTATCAAAATCTGTTGTTGATTGATCACCAGCTCTCGTCTCTGGTTTCGCACTCTCCCATGAGTTTGTGACGGTGGCGTCCACACTCCGCCTACCGCTAATCCTGGAGCCCGTGGGGCTAGTGACAGAGCACACCCTTCATGACGTGTATTGGTATTTGAAAGCTGCTCATGTTACACATACCCTTCTTTCCTAATGGTTGTTGGATCCCAATGGCGCTGGCCCTACTTCTGGAGACACTCTTCCAGTGACGTCCCAGACAGGCAGCAATTGATCCTGCCCCCCATCCTTCACTATAAAAGAGGATCGACTACTTTCTGGTGACCCCCCACCTAGATTCCAAAATGCGATGGAAAGATTTTGAGTAGATACATAATGTGCCACGTTTGTCTGGGACACGGTATCTATATCTAAACTAGGCCCTTGCCATGACGCGCCGTCTTCTGTAATCACCACTCTTGGCTGACCTGTGCTCGTCACTAACCCATGAGTCATGGCAAAGTTATGAATTTGGTCATATCCTCGTTGAATGGTAGTCCCACCCACGGGGTTACTAGCTGGTGTCATCGTTGTATAATCATCTCGACTAATACCATAACGTCCTAGTTGTTCGGCAGTTACGGTTGTTTCTACGCGTGGATAACCTGGTATGGGACAACGGGCGTCAGTAGCGACCATCTCTGATGCAAGTGCACATGGCTTAGGTAAATAGGGATGCACCACTAAATAGGATTGTAGATCAAACGCCGACACATCGAGCAGGGGAAGCCCCTCCACACTATTCCAATGGGGCGTTCCTATTAAAACGGCGCCCTCAAAACCTGCGTCACGCCATTTTTGTAAAAGCACGGGATATTCACTATTCCAGACAGCGGCCGAGGCTGCACCCCGAGGTTCATTTAAGAGCTCTATCCCAAAATAATGTGGGTCTTTATCTTTGAACCGCACTATTAATTGATCATGAATGGCTCGTAATTCGTCTTTGTTAGCCTCTGGATCCTGATAATATTCCTCAAAATGGTGGATATCTACAATAATCCCTTTCTTTTCACGAATACAGAAATCCACCCATTCCTCTACCTTATCCAAGAGCCCTGAATTAATCGTATATGTTGGCGAAGGCCCTGTTTCTGCAGACCATCGAACCGGTAATCTTAGATAATCCAGCCCCAACTCTTTTACTCGGCTTATGCCCTCGGCTGGGGTCATATCTATACCCCAATTAGGCGTTAATGTGGGGAATCTAGCATATTCCCCACATTAACCCCTCTTTTTCTAGGTTCTGCAAATATGGGGACGCTTGTATTAAGATTCCAGTTCGCTGAAGGTACAACTGAACTACTAGCCCTTAGACGTTACTCTGTTAGAGGCTTAATTGGTTTCCTAGTACCACCCAATGAATTTAATGACCTCAATCCTCCAACTCTCTGGTTGTCTCCAACCAGTGCTACTCCTGCGCCTAATCGTAGTGTAGGTGCGCCTGTGTTTCCTGATACTTGTAACATAATCCCTTATCTCCTTTTCTATCCCAAATTGCCCCTCTAATATATTTTTCCTCCCAACATTACACGATCTCTTTTTAATATACAAATTAAATTTTATTTATTTATTTATATATATATTATATATTATTGTCTATAAACCATGATTACTTCTCATCGACTATGCCTTTCGCACTATAAGGATGTTTAAACTTAGACATTAAGGGGCATAAGACTCTCTAACATGCCCTTTGGGCGCTATTATCAAAGGAGTTATCTTATGTCCTCTAAACAAAAACATCTTAAAAAACGCGGTAAAATGGGGTGTATGCCTACTAGGGATCGTATCTACTGGCCTGGAAATTAAGCCCTTTAGTCTATTGCGAGACCCTAACAGGCATCAGTCTAGTCCTATACCAAAAATGTTTGGCCGGCTGCATTACGTAGTGCTGCAGCACTTAGTCGTCGACCCACACCGGCGTTGACGTAGGCTTTAGGGTCCATGGCCGGACTGGGAACCTCAGTATGATGAACGCCAGGTAATTGAGATACAGCAGATAGTACAGACTCAGGATTAGGACGAGCTGCAAGACAACTCAATACCCTTTTGGACATTATCGATAATGGGTCTTGATGGTAGACAAAGTAGGCATTATCCAACATAACAGAAGAGCTATTCATAAGTTCTTTTAATCGGTCATAGGGGGTTATATCGTCACCACGGCTACGAGCGTCATCACCTATTAGAGAACATACCTCGCCTAGGTCAGAAGATGTTCGTACAAGACCATCAACCACAGACCTACACATAGCCTCAGCATCCGGTTCTCTTACCAAAGGCTCTGATCCAGATGAGTCTGAGCTGTCAGAAGACAAATTGCCATCACAAGACCCGCCCATCAAAGCCTCAGGAGAAACCGAAGACCACACCCCGCGCAGATCAGAAGATGTTCGTCCACAATCATTAGCGTCAGGCCTATTCAGGGCCATGACGCCAATATGTTGTCCGCCGGCTTCAAGCACTGAGACCACAGCCACCGAATCGTCTGAAGACACAGCGCCAAGGCTAGGAGTCCTGGCTCTTAGAGACCCGCCCTCAGGCATTAAGCCGAGAGAATCAGCGCTACCTGTAAAATAAAGCCGATCATCCCCATCCACACTGGATCTAGCGGTGACACACTCACCAGAACTATCAGAAGGAGAATTGTCACCCTCTGTATAGTCAGATCTTGTGGCCTGACATGTTTGCCACGAACTCGAACTCGAACTCGAACCCGTCAATACATCTGATGAATCAACATCACAGTCATTACGCTGTCTATCAAGACCAGTGACGCCTATGTTCTGCCTTTCAACATCTTGACCCCGTTCTAATCTGCCGTTACTCACTGGCGATGGCGCCCTCGTTACCTCTGGAGCACCTCTCTCTCCACCGCCACGTTGCCCTCTTATGACCGCCTCACATAAACGACTGCAAATACCCTCCAAACACGCTATAGCCTCTATTAGAGTTTGGCTTGTGACGCCAGGATTTCTACGAAACCAGCCTCTTGTCTGTGTCTTCCCAGCTGTATCGAGATACTCAGGAAAAGTCTGCTTTAGTGTGGTAACAAGATTATCTATCGCTTGCCTAAGTTGTCTTGATTGACGATATTTTGGAATCTCTGTTTGCGTACAAAAGCCGCGAGCCCTCTGTGTAATAGATGCGTCACCCACAAGTTTGTTATATAGCGCAGTGATAAATGCCCTATCCTGCTTAACATCTCGTCTATACTGTCTCACCCCGTTTTTTTGATCATTAATCGCGTTTATTAAACGTAACTTATTATCCTTATTATAACGAGGTGTTGTAACAGTTGCCGTTACATCGGTTGCGAACATATCTATACTCCTTCTTACCTAAGCAACCCATGTTACTTTTAGTTAAAATAATTATTTACGGCGTCTATTATATAGATTTGTTTAATATATTCAAGTTTTATTTTTATAGTATCTTTTGAAACAAGTCTCTTTAATAATAAACGCCACTGGGATCAGTGGCGCTGTACGTAGGACGATGCTTCTTTCTGGATACCCACTTTTATCTATAGACTGTGTCCCAAAAAACAGTGTAGAGAACGCGTTCTTACAAAAAGGGTTATCGGATAAAGCTATCCAAACTGGAACTAGAACCATCACCCAGCATTCTCATATAATCCTGTCTTTTGTTGAACCTGCACGATTTCTGATGACCTATGTTATAAGATTGGCTCTGATGCTTTAGGGCGTCACACACCGCTTCAAGTTCATAGATAGACACGGCTAATGAGCTACTTTTAGGACCCACTCCCGCTCCTTTATTTAGCGCAATATAACGATTCAAGGCATGGGTAAGGTCATCGATTACATGTCTAAGCTGTTTTGAGTCTCTTACGGTTAAAAACTCTTTTGCTTTCTGAATAATGGCCCCATCCGAAAATAATTGCGTATACATAGCCCCCATCATACGGCTGTCATTTATTGCTAATCGGGAAAACTGTGGCAAATCAATATCTATTAGTTTCCTCATCTGTTTGATAAAGGTTCGTTTTTGTTCTCTAAAATTTAGAGACGTACAGACCTTATGACGACCTGCCATACAACCCAACCCAGTCACTTCATACATGTCATTCTCCTCTACCTGCCTTTAAATAATACCAATTATTGAACAGTTACAATAATACACTTCTATCTTTTTATAAGACATATCTTCTTAGACACTCATCTAGCTAAGGAAAAGCCACTGGTAGCCATGGTGTTACAGGTCATCTCTAACGCATTCCACATACCTAACGCGTTCAGACATATTGAGTTCAAACGTTATGTTACGGTTATCCTACAGTTCCTGAAAACCATCGCGACGTCTCACTGGTTGTAGCTCTATGTCCCCATTAGAGGGGTCTATAATGGGCTTTTTTTTTTGGCATACCTCGACCAACGTAGCTGTACTTCTAAGAGCCGCGAGAACCGTGTTCAGAAGTTCACAGAATAAAGCAATACGACGATCACCTAATGCAATTGCTACAGACTGAACTGAACCAGCTACTCCCTGTAGCTTTGGTAAATTATTGGAAAAAAAGTCCAGCACATAACGACCACCTTCTCTTTCTGGAAGAAGGCCTATCTCTGTATTTAGTTGATTTTCCCAATCTAATACGGATCCAAAGGGAATAAAAATAGCAAAATCATACAACACAAACCCCGTCATTTCACCGGCCTTCTCAGAAAATACGGATTTTATTACACTTGGACCTGTTATATGACATATAAGTGCCATAAATGCATTGCTAAGTGACTTGAGAATATAAGGGGGGACTTTAGGTAACCGATCAAACGTATACGTCTCCATATCTTTTAATTCTAATTCTCCATGCTGACGTTGATGCGCCTCAACAAAACTTAAGTCGTTAATCGCTTTGTCAATATCAAGACTACTCTCAGCGCGTTTCACAGCATCTAAGGCCCTTACCAAGGGTTGTAAAGCCTGCTGAAGACGCTCTACTCGTAATAAGATATTCCGCGGCATCGTGACACACTCAACCAAGCCTTGATAGGCCTCTTGAAGGGCCGCTCGCTCTTGTTGACAGCGTGGGGAAGTCGCTATTAATGCCAGTACATCCTCTACCCTACCGCCATCCGCTTTCAACTGCTCTCTTAAGGTATGATCACGCTTAATCCACTGACCTGCCTCCAATGAATCGGGTATCCGATAATAAACCCAAACAATGAGCATGGAAATAGATGCCAATGAGATGTCATAGGGCACCCCTGAAATTTGGATTAATGAATTCATGTAAAGTAACGACATAAAGACCGAAAAATTGGCTTTATTTAAGGCGACTAAATCGTCTACCTTCACATCATGATGGACATTATGTAATCGCTGCCCTGTCTGATTGAGGCACCCCACATATTTTTCTAAACCAGGACATAATTTCATCAGATTATCGATTGTATTTTCAAGACCAGTAAATAAATATGGGGCGGTTAGTACCCAAGGCATTGCTCCCATGGACAAAGGTTTTTCTAGAGGAGGCAACCTTTCTGACGAAAGGCCTGTCAGTAGGGCACGTCTCTCAATGGGTTGAGCCGAAGAATCACGACGATCAGAAAAGAATTCAATGAGATTAACAAGCGATTCATACCCTAGTAAAGCCCCTACAGTAATTGAAAAAACGGCCTGCATCTCTGGCCCAAAAGGCGGCTCTTCACACATCACACTGGAAATAGGGTCATCTGCACAACGACCATAGATACCTACAAACAACCCTGCCAATGCAGGCAATAAAACCGAAGGGCCTAACTCCCAACATCGGCGTTTTGTATCCACATTAATCTTGGCTGGTAAGTCAAACTCAGATAAACGTGGTCCCTGTACACCATCAAACCCAAGCGCTTGTCCTCTTAAGTCCCTATCATGAGGAATCCCCATCATCTGAGGACGCATATCCATTCTCACGTTACGGGACTGTGCGCCCTGTGACATAGCTAACACCTTATACTGAGCCATCGCTTATCTCCTTTTTAAATAGTTAACGGGAGGAAGCCGCACGGATTTGACCTCATGTGGCTAAAAGAACCCCTTACATCAATCGATCTTGGATAATCGTACTAGAGCTGATAAGACGCTTCACAGGCCTATCACTGTACGGTTGTATGTGGCGCCTATCATAGCAAATATCACTTTTTCAGGCTATTAAATTCCGAACACATGTTTATATATTAGTAAAACATGGGAATACTCTAGGTAGTACGGGTGAAGAAAGACTACAAATCAGAAAGCGTACTCTTTTAGGTCCGAGGAGGATCTGTAGGCCAATAGACTAATTAGAAGCGGGGTTTTACAAGAATGGAACGCCATATTCTGACAATTATTAAGGTAAGTACCTCAAGGTATTTAGATAATCGCGTGTTAAATGACTGATACACTTTTTGTCTTGTACCTTATGGCTTTTTTTACTTTATTTACAGCTTTACTTAGAAGCTATTCATTATAATTATCAATATACAAATTGGATTTTTGTGATTTTTTTTATTTTACTAACGATAATTAAGTACAATATTAAAATATCTAATTGTTATTATTAGATAAATCGAATACAAGAAACACTATGAGTTGAGGAGGGGATTATGGCAGCAGGAGCAGGAGCAGGACCAACACCAAGCCCAACACCAAGACCAAGACCAAGACCAAGACCAAGCC
>CAZIOF010000184.1:0-4651 GCA_964540745.1 uncultured Candidatus Marinamargulisbacteria bacterium | reverse complement strand
CCTATTGTGAATGGGCTTAGGCGTGTTGGTCAACAGGGATGTTGTGAACCGTTTCTTTTGGGTTTCGACTGGTAAAGGAATGGTCTTGTTTCAGAATTATTGTGGAAGTTTAGAAGAGTTGCAAGTGCTTGTATTTGTTTTGTATCTATACTTGCAAAAGGGCTTGTTGAGTCTGGTCTTGGAGGAGTGGGGGGGGTGTTTGCAGAAGAATCTGTGAGCTTACTTTCAAAAGAGATGCCTATATTTTCATCGTCGCCAGTTTTTAAATTTAGGTTGAAGAGCTGATCTTCTGTTGCCGATATTCGCTTATTCATAGTTTATATGTCCTTTAGTCGCATCCAATGCTTTTTAATAGTAGCTAAGTTCTTCTTGATTAAGGCTAAATAAGTGTGTTTAAAGCTTGGCGCTATTTCTAGAATGCCTAGGTCCACTACTATAGAATCTAACTGGACTTCTGTCAATTTATCCAATTTATTGAGTCCTTGCTTTAGTCCTGATTCAAGTACACTTAACATTGCTGTAGTGTCAGGAGGGAGGGGGATTTCAGCTTTATCAAACAACGGCCAACAAATTTCAGTTATAAGGGTTGCTTTATCTTGATAAATCTGTGCCGCAAGGGACCTCAATTTGTCTTCGTATCGACTCATCGAAGAGTCGGGAGCAAGACTATTATGATCGATACATACGATTTCGTATGGTTCTTCCTTTCCTTGTCTTAAAATCATAAAATTTTCAAGATTACATAGATTCGCTCTACTGGGATAAGGGCCATGGAAAAGGGGGATACGGTCATTGTTTCCGATAAGGATATCCATTAACCAAATATAGGCAAATTTAGACAGGCTGTGGGGATGTCCAAGTAGATAAGCTTTTTCTGCGCTACGTAACTCTTGTAATGGCTTGCCTTTAACTTCTTCCATAATGATTCCAAGAGAACTTTCCTTAATATACCTGAGAATATGGTCCCGCTGTGAAGCGAGTTGGGTTCTTGACTCTATTCTTTCTAAAAGAAGGTCTTTTTCGGTAAAAAGGGTTGTTTTAGGAGTTGAGATCCCCAATATTCTATATAGAGTAGGGACAAAAAGTTCTTTTATGGATGTTTCTGGATCTTTTGTCATTTTAAGGTAGTGTGTGGATTGGTTTTTCAAATGTAATAAAAGGCAACCACGTTTTTTTCCTAATACGGAGGGTCGTATGAGTATTATTTGGTCCAGAATGTATGGACTCTCTACACCTGGGGTTAAGGAGATAAAGGGGGTTCTGAGAAGCGCAGTACTACATGTAGTGGGTGAAGAAGCAGTTCCAGAAGCCGGATCAGAAGAAGCACCCGACATAGAGGCGGAGCCAGACCTTCTGGCAGAGGAAGTCGTCCCAGAAGTGAGTGAAGAGGAAACAGTAGACGTTTTTGAACAAGCTGAAGTGTCTGCAGTGGCTGAAGAAGCAGTGCCAGAAGCCGGGTCAGAAGAATCGACCGACATAGAGGCGGAGCCAGACCTCCTAGCAGAGGAAGCCGCCCCAGAAGTGGCTAAAGAGGAAACAGTAGAGGTTATTAAAGAAGCTGAAGTTCCTGAAGTGGCCAGATGTTTATGAAAAAAAAGTATTTTATTTTGTAACATATGTATTCGTTTTGATACTTTCTGAATTTTTAGATCTTGTCTTTTTTTGTTTATACCTATTAAGTATCGATTGAGTATCAATTCTTATTTCATATATTTTTATCAGAAGATTTTAAATTTATAAATATAATTATTTTAAATATAAAATCCTTGTCTAAGGTCTTGATAGAAGGTACTTAATAGGTCTCTTTTGGCCCCTCTTTCTTTCAACGGTTCAATTTCTTTTGTATGATAGAGCCATCACCTAGTTCATTATGTTCCAATAAAGTATCTATAACGTATAAGAGCCCTAGGATTGGGGCTGTTTTAATCTGAAAGGGGTTAAAGGATGTTTGCTGCCAGTCGTTTTTCTTGCCAATCGTTAGGGAGGTTATCAAGAGGGTTTAATACCTATTCTCATTCGTCTCCTAGTCGTCAATTACAACAAACTTTGACACATTTAAAGTTAGAGATCGCTTCTGAACAACAAGTTGGGCAACAGCCCATGCCCACACGATCAGCCATTGATGGTCGGTCACTCGGAATCACGTTTTATGAAGAAAGTAAGATCTCTTTTTTGGATAAGAAGGCACGCGCTTTGGTTGCGTCTCAACAGTTATCTCGGATTCCTTGGCAGACTATCTCTCAGTTTCATATGGGCTTGCGTTCGACGATTGAGAAAGAGGTGCCTGTTCTTGCCTTTGTTCCTACCTTAGAGGTGGGGAAATCGCTTCATGAATCTGAAGTGGAATGGAAAGAATCTATGTATGCCTTAGAGTTAGCGGCCAGTATTCCTAATGTAATGACAGGACAGACCTACCCAGCAAAAGGGCTTTATTCCAACGAAAGTCGATTGTACCCTCTGAGCATGTCTGCTCAAATTGGACCTGTGAATTTTCCAGTGTCTATTTTGGTGAAACATTTGGCCATGAGTATGGGTGTTGGGTGTCCTATGCTCGTTAATCCTTCCGAGCTAGGAAATGTGAGTGCAACGGTACTGAAGATGATCTATGATCGTGAAATAAAGGCCTTTAATGCCGGACGTCCTTACTCTGAACATATTCCTGAGGATAGTTTTCAACTTGTTTATGGTGGGGCCAAGGTGGAGAAACAGTTAGCCGATTCTCAGGATATCCCGGTTATTGTGGCCACAGGGAGCACAGGGATGGTGCAAGATGTGGCGCGTCGGGCAGGAGTTAGACGGACAGTGCTTGAAGGGGCAGGGAATAACCCTGTTATTGTGACACCAAGCGCGATCCAAACCCCTGAATCGTTGCGTAAAATTGCCGAGGAAACGGCGTTTAGTGGGTGGGGTATGTCGGGTCAACGGTGTACGTCGTTGCGGGTGATTGCCATTCAAGAGCCCTTTTTTACACAATTTGTGGACGAACATCGGCGGATACAACAGTCTTACGTAGACTCGAAAGTGGGTGACCCTCGCGATTCAAAGACCGAGGTGGGGCCGCTTTTTACGGGCCAAGCCTTGACGATCATGCAATCTAAACTTAAAGAAGCCAAGGCCTCTGGTGCAGAGGTATTTGGGGGCGATGTATTAACACCCAAAGATTACGAAGAAGGGGCTTATGTAGCGCCAGGGGGTATTGTTCATTCTAATGGGGTTTTTCCTCACCTTTTTGAATCTGAGGTATTTGCACCTTTGATTCACTATGTTCCTATCAAGAGTTTATCTGAAGGGTTGGGTATTGTCTCTCAAATACCTGCTGGGTTAGCCTGTAGTCTTTATACGAATCAACGTGACGAGGAAGCCCTGTTTTTGAAGACAGTGGGTCCTAAGTATGGGGTTATTAAAATTGATGAGCCGCCCACTCGAACCCCTGTTGGGGGTGCCGGTTTTAAAGGTGGGGGCGGGAATGTTGTGAGTGCTGATGGGCGTGTCGCTGGAGCGGCCGGTGTATTAAGTGCACATAATTTTGTCAATGAGCCTAATATTTATAAAGGGTATCGGTATTTTAATTTAAGGGGTTAATTGGTTAAGGGAGTGTTTTCTTTTCGAAGGAGAGCTTAATTTTTTTATTGTTCGTACCGCTGATATAAAGGCCTTCAAGCTCTTCTTCTTGAAAAAACTTTCTCATTAGGGTTTTCTTTAGATTATGACTACGCTTAAAGTGGGTGATGTAATATATGATTTGGCTATCCTTTAAGGACCAAAGGCGGTGTTGGTATTCAGGGCGATCGATATTGAAATTGGAATAACCATTCATGGTGTAGTCGGGATGGTTTTTTATGAATGTTTTTTGTTGTTCGATAGGGACAAGTTGTGAGTCATTTTGCTTGTTGATGTAGCTGAGCATAACCTGATTATTCCAACTGGTTGTTGTATAGGCATATGCGCCTATGATCTGAACGATTAAGGACCAGAGGCATAATCCTAGAAGGGGCCATTTCCAACGAGACTTTTGGATTAATTCCGATATTGGGATAAGTAACAAACAGAATATGGGGACGGTATCGAGTAGGTGGCGTGGCCCAAATGACCAGCCAGACCACCAATCGAAGTGTTTACTTGTAACAATGAGGTCCAAGATGAGTGCGATAGTGAGGGGTTTGAATGGTTTAAAACTAGGGTTTTTCCAGGCTAATAGAAGGCCCCAAAAGGAGGCTATCAAAAAAGGTGAATATATAAATAACCCTCTTGATGGACTTAGAAGAGTTCCCGCGAGCCCTTTTAGTAATGGGGTTTGTAGAACAGCAGCACTTCCTGTTTTTTGTAGTGCAATTTTAGGGCTACTTAGGAGTTGTGCATATTGGGTAAATGTTCCTGTATAAAAAAATGTGTAGCCTAGCAACCCTATAGCAATAGGGAGTGCGCCTAATATAAAATAGAGGAGTTTATCCCGGTGGCTTATGACAATATAGATACCAACGCAGGAGGCGGTTATCACTGATCCGGGTCGGCATAAGACAGCCATGGCTAGACTGAGACCGCAAGCGCTTGAATAGAGAGGATGTTTATTAATCTTAATGAAGCAATAGATACCTATGAGTAGACATAAAATATTGGGGCTGTGTTGCCATAGTCCTTGGCTTACGGTACT
>CAZIOF010000183.1:0-9483 GCA_964540745.1 uncultured Candidatus Marinamargulisbacteria bacterium | reverse complement strand
TAATTTTACCCAAGAGCGGAAGTGTATATAAAACATCATGACCAAACAACCATTACCCGATACGCGGTATAACTTTAAAATCATAGAGAAAAAGAACCTCTGGTTCATGATATCCCTTCTTATTATTATTTTTGGTTTGAGTAGCATGGGGATGCGGGCGCTAAAGGGTGATTCTTTCCTTAACTTTGGGATTGATTTTGTAGGTGGAACTAGTATGATCTTGAAATTTGATAAATTGGATCAACTGTATGAAGAGTCACAAGGTATTACAACATTAAGAAAAGATATTAACATTAGCTTTATCGAAGATCTGCGCTCATCCCTAACAAATTTTGGCTTAGAAAAAAGTAAGATTCAAATTACTCAAGATAATGAAGTCATTATAAAGACAACTCAACTAACAACGGATAAGAATCTGTTGTTAAGAGAAGCACTGCAAGCGGAATTTGGATTATTTGAAGTTCTTGAGATTGATTTTATTGGCCCCTCTATTGGCCAAGAATTACGACAAACCTCCATTTGGATTATCTTAACCGTGTCTTTTGCCTTGTTATTATATATTACATGGCGATTTGAGTTTGCATTTGGATTGGCTGCTTTACTTGCTGTTGGCCACGATGCGCTAATCACGTTAAGTATTGCTTCACTTTTACTAATTGAAGTAGATACAGCTTTTGTGGCTGCTATTTTAACGATATTAGGATATTCCATTAATGACACCATTGTTGTATTTGATCGTATTAGAGAGAATAAAAAGGCCTTAAAGAAATCTAACGCCTCTCTTAAAATACTGGCAAATCTTTCTATTAACCAAACATTGTTACGAACCATTAATACATCTGTTACCACACTTTTTGTTATTACGTGTCTCATGTTTCTTGGTGGAACCACAACACGTATGTTTTGTTTTGTGCTCTTTGTTGGCATTATATCTGGAACTTATTCATCCATATTTATTGCATCACCATTATTGGTGCAATTTAATAAAACGTCAGAGACCTAGTTTTCTACGCTATCAACCAGTCAACAACTGCTCTTCCAAGGACTTGTATCGCATCGGAACACTTTAAGCAAGACGTCCTTATTTTTGTCCTACCCCATTTTCAGTAAAATTACCAAAGGCTCTAAACTTTTTATATCGTTCATCAATGATCGCTGAAGGAGAGACCTTCTTATAGGCTATCAGATTTTTGACAATAACATCTTTAATCGACTTGCTAATCATATCTATATCTGTATGGGCACCACCTTGAGGCTCTATAATGAGGTCATCAGCAATCCCCATTTCTATAATATCAGGAGCTGTAATCTTAAGGCTCTCTGCGGCACTTTTTGACTTTGTTGCATCTTTAAATAAAATGGAGGCACACCCTTCTGGGGAAATAACCGAATAAACACTATATTGCAACATATAAAGTTTATTCGCCATAGCAATTCCTAATGCGCCGCCTGAACCACCCTCTCCTATAACAATTGAGATTATAGGAACAGAAATTCCTGTCATCTCACGAAGATTCCTTGCTATAGATTCAGCTTGCCCTCGTTCTTCGGCTCCAATGCCAGGGTATGCACCAGGCGTATCAATAAACGTTACGATAGGCATTTTAAATTTTTCAGCCATCTGCATCAGTCGCAGGGCCTTTCGATACCCCTCTGGATGTGGCATCCCAAAATTGCGTTTAATATTTTCTTTAGTATCTTGTCCTTTTTGATGACCAATGACCATCACTCGAAACGTATCTATCGACGCTAAGCCCCCAATAATGGATGGATCATCTCTAAATAACCGATCGCCATGTAATTCTACAAATTCAGAAGAAATATGGCCCACTAACTCTAACGAGGTTGGACGTTTAGGGTGTCTTGCCAGTTGAATAATCTGACTAGGTGTCAATTGATTATAGATTTCTATTTTTAACTTTTCCGCCCGTTTCTCAATTTTTAGTATCTCGCTTTTAAGATCGATATTGCCCTCTTCACTAAGGTCTTTTAGTTGCTCGATTTTATCATATAAGTCTATTATTGGTTTTTCAAAATCCAAATACATAATTATCCCTTCTTCACATCCAACAAACGAAGGCAGCTATCCAATCGGGATCGAAGGTCACTTCTTGAAACCACCATATCCAACATGCCATGTTCCAATAGAAACTCCGCTCTCTGAAAACCTTTTGGTAACTTTTGTCGTATTGTTTGTTCAATAACCCGAGGCCCTGCAAACGATACCAATGCGCCCGGCTCTGCAATATTAATGTCCCCCAACATAGCAAAACTTGCTGAGGTCCCTCCTGTTGTGGGATCGCAAATAACCGAGATATATGGGACTTTTTCCTGAGCTAATTTATACAAACCTGCGCTTGTTTTAGCCATTTGCATGAGACTCATAATACCTTCTTGCATCCGTGCGCCACCAGAGGATGAAAATAGAATCAAAGGCCTCTTATTTTGAAGGGCCCTTTCTATAACACGTGTTATGGTTTCTCCCACTACAGAGCCCATAGATCCACCCATAAAGGAAAAGTCCATCAATCCAATATTAACTATTCGCTTGTTCAGACGCGCTTTTCCAATGATGATCGCTTCATTTTTTTTCGTTTTTTCTGTTGCTCTTTTAAGACGATCAGCGTAGCTTTCTGTATCAACAAAGTTAAGGAAGTCTATAGGTTTAATATTAACGTCCTCTAATTCAAAAGAGTCCTTATCAAAAATAAGTTGTATACGTTCTTCTGGTGTAACACGAAAATGATATTGGCAATGTGTACAGACTTTATAATTGTCTTCCAGTTCCTTAAGGTATAATGTTTCACCACAACTGGAACATTTCACCCATATATCCTCAGGAATATTTAGCTTTGAGGGGACATCTTTACGTTTTGTTCGATCAGAAAACCAGTTTAATATTGACATTTCATTGCTCGCATATTAGTATTTAGCCCCAGTTAGGATATTTGTATCGACAATTGAGAATAGCGATAGAATATCATAGCCAAGGTTATATTTTAATGTCAAATTAAAAATGAGGTATAAGTATGGCAAATACAAAAACAGCTAAAGAAAATATTTTAATTAATGAACGAAATCGTAAACGTAACCTTCTTGTTCGATCAGGTATGAGAACACGTATCAAACAAGCTAGAGAAGCAATAGATGCTGGCGCTGAAAACTGTGAAAGCATCGTCAAATTGGCCCTGGTAACAATTGATAAATCCGTGTCTAAAGGGGTGTCCCATAAAAACTACGCAGCTCGTAATAAGTCTAAACTAGTTAAGCTTTTTAATAAGGGTGGAAGTGCATCAGCAGCTAAAACCGCTTCTAAAAGAAAAAAGAGCACTAAAGCATCGACAAAATCGACGAGTAAATCAACTGCAACTAAGCCCACTACATCGTCCAAGTCTAAAACAAAAACTGCAGCTTCTGCATCCAAATCAAAATCAGAAACGCCGTCTAAAGGCTAACTGTTTATGACGTCCCGTTTTCGGGATTTCTCTATTGTAAATAAGAAACCCCTTTGTCCATGTGATGAGGGGTTTTTTGTTTATAATGATTCTAAGTAGAGAACAGACTTTCTTATGCCAAACAACGTCTCTTCTTAATGACTAGCTTTCTTGGAGGATTCATTGTTCTATCCTATGAACTCCCCACTATTCGCCTTATTATCCCATTTTTTGGATCTACTCAGCTTATTTGGTGCAATATTATGGGGCTTGTGATTCTAGCACTTGCGATTGGTTATGACTACGGAGGTAAGATTATGGATCGCTACCCTCCTATTCTATATAGCTTATTAAGTATCATTCCTGTTTTTATGTGGATCGGACAGTTTGCCACAACCCCTGTCTATGAACTAACCATAAGCTCTCTTTATTTATTGGAACTTCAGCCCTCGACTGTTCTATTTATGTGAAGCCTAGTAACTACGCCTTATCATTATTTTTATTCCGATGGTCTTACTGGAATTTATCACGCCCCTTATTGTCCGTTTATTAAACTCTTCCCTAAAAGAGATTGGGCACATTAGTGGTTTAGTCTATTGTGTATCAACGTTTGGAAGTCTTACTGGGATAATAGGTCACCACCTTTGTCTTTCATCCTTTCCTTGGAACTCCACGTTCTCTCTATTGTCTTATAGGACTCATGCTAACTTTATTAATAATAGATTTATGCGTTTTCCTAAATCAAAAGGCTACCAATGGCCACTAAACTATCGATTCGTTACTTACTCTATTTAGTTTTTACATGTGGTTTTTCAATACTCGTATTGGAATTTACCTGTGTCACATTTTTAGAACCTTATTTGGGAACAAACACCGTTATCTGGGCCAACATGATTTCACTGGTTATGATCGCTCTTTGCTTAGCTATTATAGAGCCTTATATTATCACGATTTATAGTACTCGTTCAGATAGAATGGGTTCTCAATCAGAACGTATTTTTTCACTAATATCGTTCGGAGGTCCCGATCCTCACAGATGACAAGAATCCGCCAGAGTTTTTTGTGGATCGTCATTTCTGGAAAACACTCTGGAGGTTTTAGTTTTCTATGCTAGATGGCTGAACCAGTATTGCTGACCGGATGGGTGCTTGTGCAGAGAAATTAGGAATCTCATCATAAGCATAAATACGATAGTAATATTTAGTACCACTCACAACGTCATCGTCTTTATAGGTCTCTATATTTCCAGATGCGACTATTTCGCCATCGTTTTGACTACTCGGAGGTTTCAATTTTTTTCGAACTAACCAGACCCCTTGAAAATCAGTATTGGGTGGGTTCTTCCAGGTCAACTCCACATAATTTGAGCTACTCACGTTACTAGTTATCTCTCTAAGCTGAAAGACCGTTGGCGCTTCAGGCGCTTTCGTATCCACCGGTGTTTCAACTAACTCTGTTGAAAAATCACTTAGGTTACTGGATTTATCATAAGCACGTAACATGAAAAAGTATTGTTGATTATTCACTAAGTCAGTCAATTCATAAGAGGTCGTATTTCCCACATCTAAATAACGATCAAAAACGCCTGTATCGCTACCTACATAAAGCATGTAACCAGAGAGATCTGATTCAACTCCTTTTTCCCAATAGAATAGAAGGCTATCATCGCCATTATCTGCACGAAAACCTTGTGGGGTTGCAGGAGGGAGAGTATCAGGTCCTGGCTTCGATACTATAGTTTCTTCTTGCTGGTTTAGTGTTCGTGCACAGGAAAGTAAAAAAGTTAGAGCGATAAGGGTTATTAACAACCGAACTAATCGTGACGTTTTAGTCATTTTCACAAGTTATCTCCTTGATATTATGGTGTAATTATAGCTTTATTATACACAAAAACTAGTGACTGTGTCCAAAGAAGAAACCTTATTTAGATACCAACTACATTTAGTCCTATTGGGATTACTACCACACCGTTATAGAAAGTAGTCGATAACACTCAATCGCCCTCTTTTTCTAACGCTGATTTAAATGGTCTATGTTTGCTATACTAGTGATAGATAGATATGTCTTTAGGAAACAACGTCATAAGCCCGATATATAAAATACTGTTTAAGAGGATAGACAATGGCTAAACGTAAACAAAAACAAACTTCACAAAAAAAAGGGTCACTTCCTTCTGAATTCCCAAAACAGGATTCTAAGAATGATACTACTCACGAATTGTCACAAGAATTTCTATCCTTTCTTTTGATTGGCATTGCTATTTTTATTGGCGTCACAAATCTTTTCCCAAATACTACAGGGTTAATTGGATATTGGTCTATTTCAGTTGTGGGACAAACGCTTTTTGGTCGGAGTGTTATGTATATCCCTTATTTTATTGCACTTGCTGCTATTCTTGTTTTTTTATCTAAATCCCGTCGATCCGTCGTGTCGATAACATTGTCTCTTGCGTTTATATCCTTTTCCATTCTGACTGAGCTTTCTGAAAATGGCCTCCCTTTAGCCTTTCAGTGGCCACCATCCATCCAAGGCGGTGGTTATGTAGGCGCACTCTGTCTTTACGCACTCGATCGATCCATTGGTATTTATGGAATTTTCATTCTTATTGTTGGAAGCTTTATCTTATCGCCCTTTATCCTCCTTAACGTAAGTATTAAACGATGCTTACGTTGGATCAAACAACAGTGGGATGCTCAACCACAACGTTTAAATCCTGCGCTTGCCCACCCGACATCCCCTCCGCGTCACTTTATACATCAACTTAAATATGCTCTTTTTTATTCAAAAAGGCCACTTCAGGCAGTAACTTATACCCCAGACATCACTGAAGTGGCACCAGAACCCTCTATTACTATTGAACAAAAATCCTCTCTTCGGCCAGAAAAATGCCTATCACCCGACAATAACGACGCCTTCGATCTCGATCAAGACCCCTTTTCAATGCCCTCGATTTCGGAACTTCTTCCCTCACCCAAGAAGACTGTCAAAAAAATTGTTCCTCAACATACAACCTCCTATAAATTACCAGCGCCTTCGTTACTTAAGGCACCTATTTCATTTTCACCCACAAAAGGGACCCAACCAGAACGTCAGGAATCTGCCTATATTTTAGAACAGACACTTCGTAGCTTTAATGTAAACGCTAGCGTGACCCATATTACGGCTGGCCCTTCTGTGACACGTTATGAGTTAAAGCCCGGTCTAGGCGTGAAAATTAGTAAGATTACGTCCCTTTCAAAAGATATCGCCCTGAAATTAGCTGTTCCTGATGTCCGTATTGAAGCGCCTATTCCTGGAAAGTCCCTTATTGGAATAGAAGTTCCTAACGTTGATGTGGAAACTATAACCTTACGTACGATTATTGACCGAACATCCTTCGCGACAGATACAGACCCCCTTATCTGTGCCATGGGTCTGACAATCACTGGCGACGCTATTCTCATGGATTTGGAAAAGATGCCCCATGTCCTTATTGCTGGCGCCACTGGTTCTGGAAAAAGTGTATGTATTAATACGATTATCTTATCCATCCTATTACGAACGACTCCAGACCAGGTCCGCTTTCTAATGATCGATCCGAAAAAGGTAGAACTAAGCCTATTTGAAGGTATTCCTCATCTATTAGCCCCTGTTGTTACGGATCCACGAATGGCTGCTGCTACCCTAAAAAAATGGGCGCTTGTGGAAATGGAGCGTCGCTACGACCTTTTCTCTAAAGTGGGTGTTAAAAGCTTGACCGGTTTTAATGCCTATGTCCAAGAGCTAAACGATCTGATTGACTCCGCACCCGAAAAAGCCTTACCACAAGTCGCCAAGCTTCAGGGTCTGGATGAGTCATTAATAGAAACCCCTTTAGCCCCTATAGACAGGCTCCCTCATCTGGTTGTTGTAATCGATGAACTTGCCGATTTAATGATGGTCGCCTCACAGGACGTGGAAAACACCATTTGCCGTCTCGCCCAAATGGCACGTGCCACAGGTATTCATTTAGTTGTTGCGACGCAGCGGCCAAGTGTTAATGTGGTCACAGGCTTAATCAAGGCCAATATCCCCTCCCGAATCTCGTTCTTTCTACAATCCCAAATCGATTCTCGTACCATCTTAGATATGCCCGGCGCTGAAAAACTTTTGGGGCGAGGAGATATGCTCTATTCACCAGTCGGTTCCTTCAAACCCAAACGTGTCCAAGGCGTCTTTGTTAGTGAAGACGAGGTTAAACAAGTTGTCTCGTTTTGGAAAAAACAGGGATCTCCCGACTATTCAGACGAACTTTTATCTGTGGAACCCATCGCTGAAGAATCTAAATCAAAATCAGCTGATGGGTTAGACGATCTCTTTGAAGAAGCAAAGGAAATCGTTCTTTCCACCAAATATGCCTCTACATCCTATCTTCAAAGAAAGCTCAAAATCGGCTACAATCGAGCTGCTAGGATTATGGATGAACTTGAAAGCCAGGGTGTTATTGGTGGCTATTCAGGTGAAAAGAAATCACGAGATATTATCTCTTAACACTTATAAATTGACTCAACGAAAGGACATTTTGATATGCTTAATATTGGATTACTTGGTCTAGGGACTGTTGGAAGTGGGGTTCTGGATATTCTTCAAAAGAATGCCGATATCCTCAAACAACGGACAGGAAAATCCTATCATGTCTCCCATGCCTTGGTACGAAACCTCACAAAAAAACGTGCCAATACAAACGGTCTTGTCTTAACCGATAATTCACAGGATATTACCCAAAACCCTGACATTGATCTTGTCGTTGAAGTGATGGGTGGCGAAGCAGCCTATCCACTTATCAAAGAAGCCCTTCAACAGAAAAAACATGTAGTTACTGCCAATAAAGAAGTGGTCTCCAAATATAAAACTGAGCTTATTTCACTTGCCCGAGAGAATGGGGTCGGTCTCTTTTTTGAAGCGGCAGTCGGTGGTAGCATCCCTATTGTACAATCTCTAAAGATAGGGTATTCCGCCAACCGTATTAGCGCCATCTATGGAATCCTTAACGGGACAACTAATTTTATCCTCACTAAAATTGAAGAAGAACAAAAAAACTTTGATGTTGTTCTAAAAGAAGCCCAGGATCTTGGCTTTGCAGAAGCAGACCCCACCATGGACATTTCGGGACTGGACGCTGCCTATAAACTGGATATTCTAGCGGCCGTGGCCTTTAAGGTTAAAACCTCCTTAGAAAACATCCACT
Organism: uncultured Candidatus Marinamargulisbacteria bacterium; assembly: GCA_964540745.1. Lineage (GTDB taxonomy): Bacteria > Margulisbacteria > Marinamargulisbacteria > JABIPA01 > JABIPA01 > CAZIOF01. The sequence continues at coordinate 843 of CAZIOF010000183.1, read as the reverse complement.
ATGAAGGTATTGAAACAATTACCTTAACCGATATCTTATATGCCAAACAGTTTGGGTACCGCATTAAACTACTTGCTGTTGGACGCCGGTCACGCGATAATCGCCTCTGTTTTAAGGTACATCCATGTCTTATTCCTATGACGCATCCCCTAGCCTCTGTCCGAAATGAATATAATGCACTCTTCATTGCAGGGGATGCTATTGGAGAAGCCATGCTCTATGGCAAAGGTGCTGGTTCGGAACCAACCGCATCCGCAGTTATCTCTGATGTGATTGATCTTGCATGTCATCATTTGGATTCTGAAACCAATGATAAGGAAGAAGCGCTTCAAGACGCGCCCTAATGCCCTAATGAAGAGTCTATCTCTAAATTATATATAAGGCTCCATTGCGAGGACCATCATGGCGTTATGGCCCAAATCACTCAAATCTTTAGTGATAATCAGGTTAGTCTACTGAGTGTGGTCCAAAAGGGCTTGGATTCAGGAAATGCTGAGCTCGTAGTACTGACTCACGAAGTCAAAGAACACAACATGAACCAAGCGATTTCGGCATTAAAGGATTTAGATGCCATTAAAGCATTATTATCCGTTTTTCGCGTTGAGTTAGAAGGTTAGAAGAATAGTTTATTAACTATCTTCTAACTTCAATCGCATAAGAAGTTTTGCTAATTGTAGTGAACTTTTTACGGGATCACTTTGTTCGGTTAACCCTTTCAGACATTTATAAAATGGATACAATGCAGATGCCTGAGGGGTATCCAATAGAAACCATGCAGACACAGTACATTTTAAATCGGTCAATGCTTGCCTCTGAGCTAGAGTAACGACAACGCCTGTGCGC
>CAZIOF010000182.1:0-5059 GCA_964540745.1 uncultured Candidatus Marinamargulisbacteria bacterium | reverse complement strand
AAGACGCTACATCGTTTGTAAGCGCTGAGGCAATACTCAATGTTGTTGAGACAAGTTCTTCAAACATAGACGACGAGGCACCTATTAACCTTCCAAATGAAGACGACAATCATACAGAAACATTTCATACCGAAGAACTAGAAAAAAAACTTGCCATTGATGATTCTGTCAAAATGTATCTCCGTGAGATCGGCTCTGTCCAACTACTAACCTCCAGCGAAGAAGTATCGTTAGCAAAACGTATCGAAAAAGGTGACGACAGAGCAAAGCAACAACTCATTAATGCCAATCTTAGGCTTGTCGTATCCTTTGCAAAAATATATACTGGCCTAGGACTTCTTTTCTTAGACCTTATACAGGAAGGTAATGCAGGACTCATTCGTGCCGCTGAAAAATTTGATTACCGATAAGGATTTAAATTTTCTACATATGCGACTTGGGGGGTTAAACAGGGTGTTACAAGAGCCATTGCCGATCAATCACGAACCATTAGAGTCCCTGTTCACATGGTTGAAACCATTTATCGAGTCAAAAAAGTAACAAGGAGTTTAATGCAAGAATATGGTCGAAAACCAACAGAAGAAGAGATTGCAGAACGATCAAACCTCTCTCTTGACATGGTCACTTCTATCCGAAAATACTCACAAACACCGTTATCATTAGAAATGCCTGTTGGTGATGAAGACTCATCACAACTCGTGAACTTTGTAGAAGATAAGCATTTCAAAGACCCTGCAGAAAAAACAATGGACGGTATTGTTAGACAGGAAATTTTGGAAGCCATGACTATTCTCACAGAACGTGAGCAAATGATCATAAAGTTAAGGTATGGATTTGACGACGGTCGTCCCCGAACACTTGAAGAAGTTGGTCGTGTATACAAAGTAACTCGAGAACGAATAAGGCAAATCGAAGAAAAAGCCCTCCGTAAATTACGTCATCCTTCACGACGTGGAAAACTACAACCATTTCGAAAAAAAGTCATCTAAACGACTCTATTTACAAGCCGGACAATAACACTTTAGAATGATACCTAAAACAAACTATCGAGAAGTTGGACAGTCCCTCTTAATTAGAATCTTATTTTCTTCATATTCTCTAAATAACCATATAACTGATCATCATTATCTGAAACAAATTGATGAGAATAAAACTCATCAACTAAACACATCACAATAAATATAACTTCTTTCGTTCTATCTGATATATCCTTACGAAACAACTGAAATCCCAAGATTTTAATCAACCGAGTCTGAAAATCAAAATCTATTTTTGTTTCAAATCTACTTTTAGAAAAAACAGCTACCCAGGACTGAAAAAATGCTAACAATTGTTCTGAATCATTTTCATCATAACATTCATTAATAGGCAGTCTCGTTTCGAGACTATTTTGACCACATAAAACACGGTATAACACCTTAGATAGACTATTTTTTTTTGAAAGCAGTTTTATATTATCAACTAATTTTTTTCCAAATAATTCAGAAAACTTCATATCATTATCAGTCATCATCCCCCCCATATATTATCTATAGTCATAATACCCTGTTCATCGTTAAATTAAACATTAATATCTGAATAAACAACACAGTCACATCAATCGCCTTATTGCATCGTTTCATAAACTTTAATAAAATATCTTTTGTTACCCTCTACAATTTTTGATTATCGATCACCAGGATTATGTCTGATTCTAATCGGAGGAATGTTTGAATATAACCCGTTCTAAAACACTATTTGCCACACTTATAGTAACCTCTTTAGCTTTTCTACTTTCATTTCTTTTTAGTAAAACAACCCTCTCTGAATATATTGAGTTAAGATCCTTTGACCTTCGAGCTCAGTTTAGAGCTCAGAAACAAACCCCACACCCAGACATTGCCATCGTTATGGTTGACGAAGAGTCCTTAAAGGCGCTTGAACCTCTTGCCGGACGTTGGCCCTGGCCTCGTTCACTTTTTGCCGACCTCATCGACTTTTTTGACATAGTAGAAACAAAGACTGTTCTATTTGATATTTTATTTACAGAATCACAAAAGGCATTGTCAGAAGAGTCCTATCGCCACGACCTAGCGCTAGGAGAAAGCACCCGTAACCATGGGAGTATTTTTCACTCATTCCAACTTTTCACAGATAAGGAAGATGAAATAAACATCGACCTCCTCAATAAACCCATTCCAAAAATAGCAAGGGATCGTTATGCTATCCCTCACTTAAGTAATAAATCATACAAATGGACTCAAAACCATAACAATCGATACCTTCCTATCGAAAGCCTATTAAATAATGCTAAAGGGATTGGTGTGGTAAATTTCGAGGCCGATATTGATGGGACATTTAGACGAACGAAACTTGTTCATCACTATCACAATCATTATTACCCGAATTTAGGCATGAGCGCCATTCTAAATCGCTTTGGAAAAAAGCTCTCTATCAAAGAAAATCTTATTCAACTCTCTAAGCATAACATTCCCATTAGCCAAGAAGGAAACTATACCTTTATTTTATCCCAAAACTTCCCCACCTATTCAATTTCTGGCGTCTTTGCTACACTCCAACAACTGGCTAACGGTCAAACACATAATTTATTCCTAAATCCAAATCTATTTAAAGATAAAATTGTGTTAGTTGGCACCAGTGCAGTGGGCACCTATGATCTCCAAAATACTTCACTTGGGTCTAATACACCGGGCGTCTTTACCCACGCCTCTATTATCAACAACATTATGAAGGAAGAATACTATACCTTTATGCCTAATTGGATAACCTATCTAACTGGTATTATCCTAAGTCTTATAAGTGTCGCCTTCATTTTAAGAACCATAACCCTATGGGGTCAACTTTTACCGCCCACTATCCTTGGGTTTTCCTTTTTAGGACTTTCTTTTGCATCTATTTATTACAAATTATGGGTCTTTGAACTTGTATTTCCCATTTTACAACTAACAATAGCATCCGTAGGCAGCATTAGTTATATTTCTCTAACAGAAGGTAAAGCCCGTAGACGAACACGTAAACTTCTATCACAATACGTATCCCCAACCGTCCTTTCAGAGGTAATGGACAAAACAAATAATGTACTAACCGCCGAAGTCGGCTCAAAAGAAAATTTAACGGTTTTTTTCTCAGACATCAGAGGATTTACAAGCCTCTCAGAACGCGTCGATCCAGAACAAACCGTGGAAATGCTAAATTATTATCTCCACCAAATGGTAGATATTGTTTTCCAACACAATGGAACACTAGATAAGTTCATAGGGGACGCTGTCATGGCATTTTGGGGAGCCCCTTTACACGATAGTAACCACGCACAAAAAGCGGTCTACAGTGCATTAGAAATGCGTAAACAAATGGCCAGTATTAATGACTATTTTGAAAAAAAAGGATACCCGCATTTTAAAATCGGCATGGGTTTAAATTCAGGACCTGTTATCTTAGGAAATATTGGCTCTGAAAAAAAATTAGACTATACCGTTATCGGAGACAATGTGAATTTAACATCTCGAATCGAGGGCCTTACTAAGCAATACGGCTGCGACATACTACTCTCACAACCCACCTACGATTACATAAAAAAAGAGATCCCGTGCCGAATAATCGACCTTGTTAAAGTCAAAGGAAAAACAAAACCCATCGCCATATACCACCCTCTTGTATCACCAAAGGATGACGAAAAAGAGATAAAAAAAGCAAAAAAGTTAGATAGGCTTGTCTTAACCGCCTTTGAGTCCTATGAAAATAAAGAATGGGATAACGCTATGTCGCTTTATTCAGAACTAAAATCACAGTACCCAGACGACATCTTGTATCCATTATTTATTGAACGATGTCTCCAATATAAAAAACATCCTCCCAGCTCTAGTTGGGATGGGTCCTATACAGCAAAAACCAAATAGAAAGGAATAAGAAATTGAAAAAACCGCTAATTATTGGACTATTATTAAGTATACTAACTACCGTTAGTGTTATGGCAAATACCTATTACGTTAGGAGCTATCTTGTCCATACACTCAAGTCTCCAAAAATTGGAGCAAATCGAATTGAAACCCTTAAACGTGGGACTAAAGTCACCGTTCTATCTAAAGACGGGGCTTGGTTTAAAATAAAAGCAACTAACAACGCTGGGTGGGTATCACAATTATCATTATCAAAGAAAAAGCCCTCAAATCGCGTATCCTTACTGGCTAGCGAGGTAGAATTATCAAAAACAGCCCGAAAACGAGCCTCGACATACACAAGTACAGCCGCCGCTAGAGGTCTCTCTGAATCTGCATCTAAACGAATATCTGGACAAGTTGTTCCCAACTTTGAAGCTGTCAAAAAAATGGAAACCTGGCAAAAATCAGATGAAGTATCAATCAACTATCTCATGGAAGGAGACGAAAATAAATGACTACTATAAAATCTACACTTTGCCTAATTATAGGGTTATTCACAGTCACTACGTTTTCTGAATCACCCACCCCAGCTAACAATCCCAACTTTCGAGCACGTGCCCCTTATTTAGTATCTGAAAGCGTCACTAATTTTCAACCCGAAATATTATTTGGCCGCAATCTAGCGGCACGGATCCTTGCAGAATACACAATAATAGACACAACCAAACTAAATGACTATTTATCCTTAATTGGAACAGGCATCGCCGCCCAATTTGGGTTCCCTGAACTTCAATATCACTTTGGAGTTTTAGATACCCCAATGGTCAATGCTTATGCTTGCCCAGGTGGCTACATTTTTGTTACAAAAGGTGCTCTCAATACCATGACCAACGAAGCACAATTGGTTGGCGTTTTAGCCCATGAAATTGCCCATATTAATCGTCGGCATGTGGTCCAAAAGTTCAATATTCGCGGGGATGAAGAAAATCTTATGGGTGATCTTGGCGCCATTATTGGAGGCGGAACAAATACCGCCCGTGCTGCAATGACCCAATTTGTAGAAGAAGCAGTTGGCCTTCTATTTGAAACAGGCCTTGGACACCAATCCGAGTTAGAAGCCGATCAAGACGCTATAGAGATGCTTATTCATTTAGGTTATGACCCTAGTAGTTACATCAGTT
>CAZIOF010000181.1:0-9427 GCA_964540745.1 uncultured Candidatus Marinamargulisbacteria bacterium | reverse complement strand
ACGCTTTATGCCTCGTGGACATCTGAAGATACAGGCTCAGGATTAGCGGCTTTCACTTATTCCCTAGGAACGTCTGCCGGTGCTGATGACGTTCTTAGCACGCAGAATGTGACCAGTTCAGCAAATAGCTTACTCGTATCTGACTTAACACTCTCTGATAATACGGATTACTATTTAAGCCTTAATGTGGCTGATGCTGCTGGAAATGCGTCTACTACCGTTACCAGTAATAAAATTACCACTGATTTTACAGACCCCGTATTCACCAACGGCGCGTTTGATTCTCTGACCACCTCTAGTAATACATCCTTAACAGTTACGTGGTCGGTTTCTGATGAACAAAGTGATATTGCAAGTCTCAATTACCTCATCCGAACAAGTACCGCCACCGAAAATCTTACAGGCTGGTCTGCGCTATCATTAACAGCGACCACGGCAACAATCTCTGATCTCACGCTCAACCATAGCCAACGCCTCTATTTGAGTCTTCGAGCTCAAAATGGTGCGGCTACCTGGGTAGACTTTCACGATACAACAGGGATTTTAGTTGATTTGGAATCCCCCTCTAATCCAACATTAGCCTTTGTAGATAATACCGCACTTACCTCGGCCTCTATCCCACTGATTATCACAGGTAATGTTCCTGTGTCGGCGCTGGACTATCTACAATATGCGGTGATTACAGAGCCTAACCCAAGCAACTTTAACTGGGTCACAACTAATCCAACTGTATCAGGATCCGTCTATACCTTGGATATGGCCACACTCACCTTGTCCTTAGACCTAAATACAACCTACTATGTGGCGGCCCAGGCTAAAAGTAATGCCTCTCTCTTTTCAGATATAGTCACCTCATCTGCCTTTGTTATTCCTGAAAAAGTTACGCATCTAACAGGTTCAGCAACAACCTCTACAATTCAACTGCAATGGACCAATCCAAGCACCTTTTTTGACTCTGTCCTTATTAAAGAATTGGCAGGTTCCTCCTTCCCAGAAAGGCCACACCCAAACTTAGAGGAGGATGGATCCTTGGTCACTCAGAATTATACTGAAGACACCATAACCTTTCCCATCAGCACCTATGATAGCCAAGTAAATGTGTCCATATTCACTAAAAACACCTTGGGCCACTGGTCGGATGCCGCCACTGTCAGTCTGACAACCCCGCCTCCCATATTACAAAATTTCCAGGTGTTAGAACTTCATACAACAGCTCTGCTCCTCTGGGAACAGTCCAACACGGCTAATCATGCTATCCTACGTCGCTCCACGACTACCTTTCCTTCTTCCATAACAGAAGGAACAGACATTTATGAAGGCGATTCGACCTCTTTTTCAGATACGGGCCTCACCCTTGGGACCACCTATTTTTATTCATTATTTAATAAAAACCCCATCTCCAACCTTATTTCAAGTCCAACAACCCTTAATATGACACCGACAGAAGAGGTTTTAATTGATTCTAATATCATTCTACCCGATAAATTGGAACTGGAAACACCTACCCTTAACTTCACCGGTGACGTCACCTCAAATGAATCGGTCATTACTGTGACTGATCTCACTATTGGTGGCCAATTTCATTCATCTGGTAGCACCATCAATTCAACGGGCACCCTGTCTGTCGATAAAGACGCGTCTGTTATACTTACAAACAGTCTGTTATCTGCTAGTTCTCTCTTACTAAAAGGATCCCTTTCACTGAATAAGGGATCTTTTAACCTCTCCACACTCCTTCTTGATACGGGTAGCAACCTTAATTGGGAGGACGGAACACTCAGCGTTGATACCTTGACAGGCTCCCTTGAAAATACCGGTAAAGGCCAACTTAGCCCAGGTCATTCGCCTGGCCTAACCACCATCTCTGGCGACTATACCCAAGGGTCTGACGCAAGTACATTGATTGAAATTTCAGGTCCATCAACGGACCAATATGATCGCATCCATATCTCCGGTGACCTCAACGCCGGTGGGACCCTAGAAGTGGTATTACGTGACGATTACGTCCCCACCTCTAGTGTCGACTTCGCCATCTTTTCCTTCAGTAATGCCTCTGGCTCTTTCAAATTTGATACCATGCCGGATCTGGCCAACGGATTAATTTGGATGGATGACAAACTTATATCACAAGGGATCTTACGGATTTATGATAAGAATGCACCTACTCCCACCTTCTCACTTACCAACGCGTTCTCATACCCTAACCCTGTTAATCCTAGGACGGAAACCGTCTCTTTTCGCTTTGATTGCGCCACTTCAAGCCATATATCACTACACATCTTTAATATCCTAGGAACACTCCTCTACGAGACCGAAACCTCGGTCTCTTCTGGTACACATACACTGACCTGGAACGGACTAGATTTGGGTGGCAATATGGTCCCTAACGCGGTCTATTTTGCTTATCTTATCGCAACGGATTCATCTACAGGTGAATCTGACACAAAACTCATTAAAGTGATGGTGATCAAATGACAAAGTTTCTACTCATCATACTCGTATTTCTATTATCTTCCTCTACCTTTGCCACGGTGACTAACGCTGGCGCCTATCTTCGAAAAGGTATTGGCGCAAAAGCCATTGCCATGGGCGGACATCAAACCGCACTCTCCAACGACATCTACGCCCCTTTCTCTAACCCGGCAGCCATAGCCTTCCTTAACGGATCACAACTTTCTTCTACCACTAGCTCTATTTATGGCCTGGGTTCTGAACAACACTTTGGCGCGGGTATCTCTGATATCCTCTATACGAGCCTTGCTATTAACTATCTCAAATCAGGCATAGACGATATCCCTAAAACAACCGCGGATGGTACCGATACGGGCTTTCGGTTCTCTTATAACAATACCGCCTACATGGGCTCCCTTGCCTGGCGTTTCTTTGACCGAGTCGCTGTTGGGGGCAGCCTTTTTTATCTCACACAAGATGCACTCAGTTACTCTGCAACGGCCTATTCAACCTCTTTTGGTACCATTATCTCGCTCACCGACATCTTTCACGTGGGGCTCTCTGCCTTTCATATCCTTCAACGGCCCTTCTATTGGAATACCGATGACTCACAGCCCGAATATCTCCAAAAATCCCTCCGTGCAGGTTTTGGTCTAAAAACAGCCTCTTTAGCGCTTAACGCTGATGTCTCTAAATGGGTCTCCACATCCTTAACCTGGTCCCTTGGCGGGGAATATACACTCCTGAATACCGATACCTTTGACCTCTTCATTCGTGGCGGCTATACCCATAATGGTCAACTCTCTTTTGGACTGGGGAGCGACTTCAATGGCTTTCAAATTGATTATGCCTACCTCAACTCTCCCAATGACTTCTTTGCGTCGGCCCATCACCTCTCTCTTAATTTCCATTTTAGATCCCACGCCCCTAAGAAACGGCCTCCAAAAAAATCGTCTCCCAGTAAACAAACTCATACACAATCACTCTTTAGTGATCTAGAGACACATTGGGTCAAAGACACGGCTCTCAACTTACATCAACTTGGTCTATTAGACGGTTCCCCCGTTTTTAGTCCTGAAACACCCCTAACTCGTGCTCAATTTGCCCATTACCTAGTCACGGCTCTTGACCTCCCACAATCCTATTCCTCTAAGCCCCTTGTGGATGTAACGACACAACACCCCTATTATGCCGCTATTCAAGTTATGATAAAGACCGGGATTCTACCCCCTAAACGCGGCTATTATCACCCTAATCGCGCCCTTAAACGAGTTGAAGTTATTACGGCTATTCTTCGGCTTAATGACTTTAAAGGGGATTCCCCAAACGGCAGAGCGCTTCCCTTTAAAGATATCCCTGCTAACCACTGGTCACGTCCCATCCTAGCCAAAGCTCTTTCTCTTAATCTTATTCGGCCTTCACAATACTTTTATCCAAACAAGACCATGTCACGTGCACAATTCATTGCCCTTTTATCTAAAATACCCTCTATTAAATTTCGATTAATGGATTTGGATTAAGGCATTTTGTAAAAGAGCCCCTTTCTTGTGATAAGCCCTTACTTTCGTTAAGATACCATTATGCCCGATAAACAACCACTTATTCTTGCCTTAGATCTAGGCACAACAGGCAATCGTGCGATTGCCTTTAATAAGGCCGGTAACATCGTAGCCTCAGACTATGAAGAATTTACCCAGCACTTCCCCAAACCAGGCTGGGTCGAACATGATCCGATGGCCATCGCTTCCTCAGCAGTAAAGGTCCTAAAAGCAGTTATCTCCCGTGTTGGCACCAGTAATATTGTTTCTATGGGTATCACCAACCAACGTGAAACCACCGTTATTTGGGATAGAGAGTCAGGTAAGCCTGTTTATAATGCCATTGTGTGGCAAGATCGTCGCACCACCGAACTTTGTCAAACGTTAACCAAATATAGACCCTCCATAAAGCAAAAAACAGGTTTGTTATTGGACCCCTATTTCTCTGGCACAAAAATACAATGGATTTTAGAGAATGTAACGGGTCTCAAAAGTCGATTAAAGAAAGGGAAACTCGCTTTTGGAACCATCGATAGCTGGATACTTTGGTACCTGACTGGTGGCCGAAACCATGCAAGTGAACCCAGCAACCTATCTCGTACCTTATTATTTAATATCCATAAGAGGGATTATGACGATACCTTATTATCACTCTTTCGTGTGCCACGATCCCTACTCCCACGTATTCAATCAAGCGACGCCCTCTTTGGCCATACTAAACCTGAGTTATGCGGGGCTAGCATCCCTATTAGGGGTATTTTAGGGGATCAACAAGCGGCTCTTTTTGCTCAAAGCGGATGGGAACAGCACGCCTTAAAAAACACCTATGGAACAGGCTTATTTTTAATCGCTTCCACAGGACATCGTGTGCCTGAATGCGAGTCACTCATCAATACAATTGCCTGGGATTTGGGGGGCCAATGCACCTATGCGCTAGAAGGAAGTATTTTTACGGGCGGCGCAGCACTACAGTGGCTACGTGACGAACTCACTTTCTTTAAATCAGCGTCAGATAGTCAAGCATTAGCCGAAACTATCACGACCAATGACGGTGTTTACTTTGTCCCTGCCCTCACTGGTCTGGGGGCTCCTTTTTGGGACCCCACTGCAAGAGGACTTCTTATTGGCCTCACACGAGGGACAACAAAAGCGCATATTACACGTGCTGCGTTAGAATCCCTGGCCTATCAGACCAAGGATGTGGTTGAATATATCCAATCAGTTAATAATCAGGACTCTCCGTTCACAACGTTACGTGTTGATGGTGGCGCCAGCCAAAATGATTTTCTCATGCAGTTTCAAGCGGATATCCTCAACATGACCATTGAGCGTCCCGATATTATAGAAACCACGGGCTTTGGTGTAGCAGGTGTATCAGGAATAGCGTCACAAGTATGGTCTATTCAAGAGTTCGCCAAATGTCGTCGTGTTAATTAACAGTTCATACCCGGGATGACTGACGCGACACGACAAGCCTATTACTCTAAATGGAAAGAAGCAACAACACGCTCACTCCATTGGGCCAGTCAGTAACGTCACCACCTAAGCCCCTCTATTTATAGCATGTGTCTTATCATAACCCCCATGTTTATAAAATCTATATCGCTAATTATGCCCATCATTTTCTTAAACATCACGTTACCTGTTACGCTATAAAACGCTTACTACGAGCTTTTTGTGCGAATGCTGACACATAACATAGAATTTCAATGTTTAAAAATTGTGTTAACTGGGAATAACTATTAGTAAGTGGGACATAGTGGTTAAACAATCACCTTGTTCGTTTTTATTGAGGAAGTAACAGTGTCTTATTTAACAATAACGCCAGAAAGAAGGGGGGACGGCATAATATGTTAAATATATTACGTAAAAGTATTATCCTATTAAAGCGTCTTAAAGAACGAGGCATGTCAACACAAGATATCGCCGTTGGAATGACGATGGCCGTAATGGTAGGTACAGTAGCGGTTGTTACTGGTAATTCCGTTGTCTTAGATACCGAAGAGAAGGTTCATATTTTTAATGCGTCGACCATGGCAAATGCCGCCAAACAAATGGTTGTAGAAGATAATATCAAAATAGATATCGGTTCTACGACGACTATTACCTTACAAGCGCTTTATGACAGAGAAAAGATTACCCCTATTAGTGACCCATCAACAGAGATTGAATATAGTGCAACCGGATCATTTGTAGTTATTTTAAACGAAGACGATGGTTCACAAGCAATACTGCGATTTTTTGCAAAACTGGTCAATAGTGATGGCGACTTTACCTATACCGACCAAACCGATCTGGTGGGACTATCGTCACCGGTTGAAACAAAAGACCTTGCTGCTGAGCATATTAACATACCAGCGAGAGATGCATCTCTCTAACTAACCGTACTCTTTATTAGGACTTATCAGATTAGAAGAGACATTGATTTATTGTGCAGATATTGAAAGAGACAAAAAAAGGTGGCTCATCCACCTTTTTTTGTTGCTTAAAGATAGTAACTATAATCTCCGTGACTAATAAACATAAACTTTCAATGTTTAAAGTGTCGTCAGAATGGGAATAACTAAGGTAGTGGGGATAGCTAAAACATTTTAGGGGGGGCAATATAAATGTTTGTAAAAATTATTTGGGAAAAGGCGAAAAGCCTATATAAAACACTTAAAAATAAAAAAGGATTTTCGACACAGGACATAGCCGTTGGCATGACCATGGCTGTTATGGTAGTTACCGTAGCAACCGTAACAGCATATGCTGTTGTTTTGGACACAGAAGAGAGGGTCCATATCTTTAATGCTACTACTATGGCAGATGCCGCAAAACAGCTTGTGGTTGATGATAATTTAAAAATTGACTTGGATGCAACCCGTACCATTACCCTACAACAGTTGTATGATCGAGAAAAAATCACCCCAATTAATGATCCTTCAGCCGAAGATTTAGCCTATAATCCCAATGAAAGCTTTGTCGTCATATTGAACGAAGAGTCCGATGATGGTTCACAAAAACTCTTACGTTTTTATGCAAAACTTGTTAGGGAGGCTGGGGACTATACGTATACCGACCAAACTGATCTTGTGGGCTTAGATACACCTGTAGAAACAAAAGACTTAACTCTAGATGAGGTGGATATACCAGCAAGAGACATGTCCGAATAATTAATTAATTAATTAATTAATTAACTTAATAAATAGAAGGCCCCTAATTAGGGGCTTCTTTATTTTTTACTGACGTAGGTACGATCCCACTCATCATCAGGATTTTTCTTTAAAATAAAGGTTCCCATCTCCCCTTTACCCTTCACTTGTATAGTTCCTCTTGCATCTAAATGAAACTTCCCTTTAACTAAATTATAGGTACTTTCAGACACTTGTATACATCCTGGTATGCCATGAGACTCCATACGACTAGCCGTGTTTACCGCATCTCCCCATAAATCATATGCAAACTTCTTCTTACCAATAACACCTGCAACCAACGGACCAGAATGTAATCCTATACGAATATCTAATTCTTCCCCATATTTTTTATTAAACGCATGGAGTTCATCAATCATATCTAAAGCCATGTTTGCCATTTCTTCTGCGTGGTCTCCTCTGGGTTCAGGCACGCCTGACACAAGCATTAATGCGTCACCAATGGTTTTAATCTTTTCAATATGATAATTATCTAATAAATCGTCAAAACAGGTATAAAGCGCATTCAACTTTTCAACTAATTCTTTTGCTGTGTGCTTAGCCGAAAATTGCGTAAAACCGACCAAATCTGAAAATAAGACCGTAGCCACAGGGAACTGGTCTGCAATGACAGCCTCCTGCATTTTAAGACGTTCTGCGATGGAAGGAGGCAGTATATTCAGTAATAAATTATCTGACTTCTCACGTTCACGCTGAATTATCTCGATTTGTCGTTGAATCTCTTCGCTTTGTGCCTGGAGTTCTTCAGCCATCTTATTCGCACTCAAGGAGACTTGGCCAAATTCATCTTCAGATAGAACATCTATTCGAGTGGTAAAATCGCCCTGAGCGACACTTCGTAAGGCGCCACCTATATTACGGAGCGGCTTCACAAACCCATTAGCAATCAGAACAATCGTTAACGCCATCAACAATAACGCGGCAATCACGATACTCAATGTCACCTTCAACATACGCGTCGCATGAAACAAAATATCTTTCTTAGTCACCATTGTGACTAAATGATAGGGGTTTGTTCCTACCATGATGAGATCTTTATCTCCATACCAAATATTCATTTTATGAGGGATAATACGATTTTGAGGTTTTTCTGAATTAACGGAAGCCCAATTAATCTTATCAGGATATACCTTTTGTTTGGTTACTGTCTGAACGATTTTAGAGGTGGCTTGATCAACTAAAAGCAATGTTCCTTCATTCAGCTTATTGGTCTCCATACGTCCCAGTTCAACGCGCATAAAACTAGCAATGGCGGTTAATTCACTAAGACCTATAAGATAGAGGCGATCATCAATTGCCGAACTTACCAAGGGCATAGAGGCAAATTGCCCCTCATAAACAAGGGGGCCCACCTTATACTTGCCATATTTACCCAGGTTAAAGGATCGCTTTAACCGCTTTGGTGTACGCTTAAACGCTTTAAATCCCCCCCCAACCATACCTGGCATTTCACCTGTTGCTGAAGCATGGGCTAATATTTTCCCTTTTTTGTCACAAACTAAGAGATGTTTAAAAAAGTGATTTCCGCTAAAGGAATTTAGATATTTCGTTAATGTTTTATATTTAATGTCATCTGTATCTGTCTTTTTGAAACGTGCGCCACCAAATTTGGACTGCTCAATAAAATAGAGTTGCTGCCCCATCAGAAACACATGAATTTCACTAGCACTATTTTGATTGAGAAGGGACTGGGTATTCGCGGTGGTTTTCATAGAATCTGTACGGTAATACATATAATTGAATACCGATATGGCCAACAATGGAATAATGGCAACCAAGCCAATTTTGACCAGAAGAGCACTTTTAATGGATTTAAAAGCCAGAGAACACCCCTTTGATTAATGATCTGAAAACAATTATATCCTAGAGTAATTCAGCTCTTTTTACAATATTAAACCTTAGTCATCGACACTCTTTAGTAAACCTAATCACGACAAAACCAATACTAATCGACTATAAACACTGTTATACCGTATAATAATGCTTAGTCACCCTCCTAAAAAAAAGGATATCATAGTGCAATCACGCGTAGCATCAGAGGTTTTTGATCAATTTAGACAGCCACATAACCAACAAAAAGGGTTGACATTACTTGAGTTGGCTCTTGTCATTGCGCTACTGAGTATTACAATTATGGTTATCAGCCCTCAAGATTTCTTACAGTATTTTCAATCTAGTCTTTCACGAATAACGACTCAACAACAAGCTCGTCATGTGCTCTCTAAATACCGATCGTTATTTACA
>CAZIOF010000180.1:0-3684 GCA_964540745.1 uncultured Candidatus Marinamargulisbacteria bacterium | reverse complement strand
ATAGTCACCTTTGGAACCATGGCTGCACGTGCCGTTATTCGAGATGTTGGTCGTGTATTGAATATCCCCTTATCTGATGTGGATCGGATTGCTAAATTGATTCCTTCTCTTCCAGGAAAGTACACAAGTATCCCAGAGGCCTTAGAACAAATTGATGAGTTGAAAAAAGTATATGAATCGGAAAACCAGATTAAGCAACTCATTGACTATGCTATTAAGTTAGAAGGTTTTTCACGCCATACCTCTACGCATGCTGCTGGGGTTGTGATTTCTAGAGACCCATTGACGACGATTGTTCCCTTGGCAAAAAATGAAGGTCAAATTGTCACTCAATATGCTATGAGTGATATTGAGAAGGTTGGTCTTTTGAAGATGGATATCTTGGGTCTTCGGAACCTTACAGTGATGAAAGAGACACAGCGTTTAATTAAAGAAAACTATCAACTTGAACTGGACTTAGATGACTTAGATATGTTAGATGCCAAAACCTATCAGTTATTCAGTTCTGGTCAAACAGTGGGGGTTTTTCAATTAGAGAGTTCCGGAATGCGGGCGCTTATTAAGGATTTAAAGCCAGATGTATTTGAGGATATTATTGCGTTGTTAGCGCTATATCGACCAGGCCCTCTTGGTTCAGGTATGGTCCAGACGTTTATATCGAATAAGTCGGGTGACACACAGGTTGAATATGATTTGCCAGAATTAGAGCCTATTCTGAAAGAAACCTATGGAATGATTTTGTATCAAGAGCAAGTGATGCAAATCGCAAGTGTTGTGGGAGGGTTTTCACTTGGACAAGCGGATATGTTAAGACGCGCTATGGGGAAAAAGAAGAAAGCTGTTATGGACGTGATGCGTTCAGACTTTATGGATGGGGCAAAAGAGAAGCAATTTGATTTGAAGATTTCAGACCATATTTTCGAACTATGTTATAAATTTGCTGAGTATGGGTTTAATAAATCGCATAGTGCGGCCTATGCCTTAATTTCTTTTCAAACGGCCTACTTGAAGGCTAATTATCCAGTGGAATATATGGCGTCGTTGTTATCAAGTGTCTTAGGTAATTCGGACAAGGCCGCGTTGTACGTTCAGGAATGTAAAGATATGGGGATTCCTATATGTCCTCCTTCCGTACAGTCTTCAAAGCTTGATTTTACTGTTCTAGAGGGGGCTATTCGATTTGGTCTTGGGGCGATTAAAAATGTGGGTGAAGGTGCTATTGAGAGTATTGTAATGAACAGGCAAGAGGATGGGCCTTATAAGGATTTGACTGATTTTTGTATGCGCGTTGATTTAAAACAGGCGAATAAGCGTGTGATAGAAAGTTTAATTAAAAGTGGTGCTTTTGATTCCTTAGGTGATCGATCTGAATTGTTGTCTGTCTATGAGAAATGTTTAGAAAGTGCTCAGGTATTAGCTAAAGAGCAGAGTAAGGGGCAGATAGGGCTTTTTTGTTCTGATAGCCTTATTCAAGCGACACCTGAACATGTGTCTCATGATGATTATGTGGTATTGACCCCGATACAGAAGTTGTTTTTGGAAAAAGAGATGTTGGGCCTTTTTATTTCGGGCCATCCTTTAGATTCAGTAAAAGATAAATTAATTGCGCCGCCTATTTCTAGTCTTTCTAGCAAAGACGCTAATAAAATTATGGTTATTAATGGCATTTTAGTGGATACACGTCGTGTTATAACTAAAACCAATAAAGAAATGGTTATTGGGCGGTTGGAAGATTTAGGGGGTACTGTCACAGTGATGATGTTTCAGAATGATAAAACCGATCATCTGTGGGAACATTTCAACGATGATAATATTGTTGTAATTAAGGGACGTGTTCGCTTCAATCAAGACGAGATCTCTATGATAGTCGATGATATTACGCCGATTAACGTGGGGACGCAACAAAATTTACATATTAGTTTGCATAATATTGATAAGTCAGGGGTTTATCATAAAATACGGTCCTTATGTCAATCTAAATCTGGCGCGGTTCCGCTTTACTTTCATGTGGAGAATGAGTTGGTTTTAGCTCATAAACGGTTTTGGGTTGAGCCTGACGATGGGTTTTTAAAAGAGTTGACACAGACTGTGGGTTCAGGCCATTATTGGTTTTCTTAAATGGCTGATTTAAGAGGGAGTGACCAATGACAGATTTTATTAACCAATTAGATAAGATTGTTAGCGAAAGAAAAGATGCTTTGCCCGAGGGGTCCTATACGACCTCCTTATTTAAGGGCGGGTTGGATCGTATTTTACGTAAAGTTGGGGAGGAGACCGGTGAAGTGATTATCGCTGCTAAAAATCGGGATTCTGAAGAACTTCTTAACGAAACGGCTGACTTACTTTTTCACCTCATTGTTATGTTGCGTGATCAGGGACTCAGTTTTTCTGATGTTGTTGGTGTTTTAGAAAAACGGCACGGGTAGCAAATTAGTGGGTTAACTGTGCGTAAATTTCCTTTATTTAATAAAATAATGGGAATCAAGTGAGCGCTGTTTGAAAAAACATAAAAAATCGATGCATAAATTATGCATAAAATGGCGATTGTATAGATAGAGGACATGCTTTAAGTGTATTTTCGGATTGCTATGTCTATTAATATTATTCTTGAAGGGAGGTTATGTTTATGTCTGAGCCAGGATTTGATTTAGGTCACTTGATGGCCAATGATCCTAGCCTAAGTAAGATTCAGAAGCAACATCGATTTGATGGTTTAGAACTAGATGGTTTAGAATCGGAACATTTTATGGAAGTTCTTGCTAAAAAGATTGATGCGGCTATGGATGATGAGCCTATTAAGGCGCCTATCGTTGATAAGGAAGACGCTGTTGCTAAACAGGTAGGTGCAATTAGTGCGATTCATCAACTACAAATAGACCCTTTGGATGGGTTACCTAAAATTGAAGATGCTGATTTTGGTCTTCAAGGATAGTGTTAAGTAGTTAATGGCTGAATCAGACGCAATTCAAGCCGGGGGCATAGGGACCCCTGACGTTCAAAAAGACGGGGCCTTATCTTCGTACAACTCTCAAAATCGTTATATGGCCGATATTCTTCAACAGTCCCTTCAAGGGCAATCCTTTGATCAGCATGATGCGATAAATAAAGTCGAGGTTATTCAAAAGTCTTCTCAGGATTCTCAATTTAAAGATTTTCTTACACAGTTAATTGAGGCACTTCGTTTGGTTAAGCCACAGGATATGGATACGCAATCAAAAATTGCTCATTTTGTTGATCGTATTTGGGATATGCAGGCAGAGGCTTCTTTACAAGAAAAGGGGCGGTCTGCAGAGGGCGTTTATCAGGAACAAGTAGCGCGGAATGCGTTTAGTCCTCCTAACCCCTTTGTTCCTCGTGTTCCGGATGTTTCTTCTAGTGAATCTTCTGACAATTATTCGTACCCAAGAGATTCTCATTCTCCAAAAAATAAAAAGAAAAAACAGAAAGAAAATCTTTTTGAAAAAGGACTTCTATATATCATGGGATTCTTTGGTTATTAGTATCATTAAGTTTTTTTGATCACATGTACTAAATAAAGGGCTTTTCTTTCATCACATTTGTTTGATAGTTGTTGACTTAGTCTCAATTGTTCAGCGTTTCTTTTTTATTTCTCTATTACAAGATTGTAGGTCTTTCCTCATGTTATGGTGATGAAAAATAGGGGTTACATACATGAAAGAACTT
>CAZIOF010000179.1:0-4489 GCA_964540745.1 uncultured Candidatus Marinamargulisbacteria bacterium | reverse complement strand
TATCGCTGGCGCTACTACTAGACCTGATGAACCGGGAGTCGAACCATCAGAACCCGTAAAATCAGCATAGGTCGTAACTGTTGGCTCTGCCCACGTTCCGTCTCCTTTTAGGTACTTAGCTATATCTAATATATCTGTTATCTGTACTGAACTTGGCGTATTAACCCCTGTTGAGGAGGTAAGGGCTGGATATGTGGCATCCGTATCCACAACCCCCTTCAGCTGTGACAGGGTAATCTTTTTTGCGTTACTAGAATCCGAAAAATCGGTAATGACAATAGAGTCCAATAGTTCGCCCCCGCTAGAATCGCCAGGCAGCCCACCAATATCTAACGCAGGAACAGCCCAAGAGCCATCACCTTGTAGGAACTTGGAAGAATCAGAGCCTGAAGCACTGGGTACCAGTCCCGCCGTATTACCAGCAAATGCTGAATAGGTGGTATCGGTAGGTACTGACCAAGAGCCATCACCTTTCAAGAACTTGGTATTATCGCCCGATTCGTCGGCAGCAGGAACAAGGCCTGCCTGTGATGGTCCGAACTGATCATAAGTTGTATCTGTGGGAGTCACCCACTGACCCTCAACGTTTAAAAATTTAGTAGCATCGGTGCTTCCCGGTGCAGGTACAAGGCCAGACAATGTCTCTGTAAAGGTGGACCCCGAATTCATATTCACAAATTCTAGGCCAGAGCCATCTTCCTTAACACGAACAAACTTTGTTCCCTGATCAGAATAAGTAGACGGGGTATCCGCCATAGCCGTAAAGTCATTATCCTGGACCGACCATTGGTTAGCCGACCAACCCAACACCTGATTATCCTGCGTGCCCGTCGGTAACCCTAAGATATTATCAGAGACCACAAGACCTGGGCCTACCAGATCACGAATAATGGTACTCCCCTTCTTTATGGACCCATTGGCCATATCTAACTGACCATCTAACGTTAAAGTGCCATCGATATCCAACGTGGCACCAGACCCTATATTCAAGGCCGAACCCGATTGAACTGAAAAGCTATCACCCTCATAGATCACGTTCTGGTCACGACGCAAATACTGTGACGCGACCACGCCCCCTAATTGTTCAGCATTTTCTACAGAGGCCTGGGTGGACGTCTTTAACCATTCCTGAGTCGAAATCGTTTTAACGACCCCATTATCAATGGTCAACACCTTATAGTTATCAGACACAGCAGGAACCGACCGAATGGTCACCTTGCCATTAACATCTAACGTAGTTCCGGGTTGAGCCACGCCAATACCCACACGTCCTTGGGCACTCAAGGCATTTAATACATTATTTTTTAGTCCTAGCGTCTCTATGTCAGTAATTGAACTTATATTAGTAAAATTACCAGAGACAAATTCATTGGCCATTGGAACAGACGTAATATTCGACCAATCCACACGTAAGGCTTCGTCCGCCCAACGCGAAAAAACTGTTTTAGGGACAGCCATCACGTTCATGGTGACCATATTTAGTTCATCGTTATCAATAATAATACCGAAATAAGCATTCTCACTAAACGTACTAGAAGAAAAAGGGGTCACTAAACCAAGCGTTAACCCAAAAAAACCGTTAGAAAAAAGAACATCGTCATGAGATTCTTCCCACACATGGTTCAAGGTATCTTCGTTATAAATACGAATCGTAACTTGCCTCTGTCCGCTAATCAATCCTTCGATCTGATGATTAATTTCAGCTTCGATATGAATATTAGGGGTGACACTCGCATAGGCGAAGACTGTCAAAAGGAACACTAACACGGCCCCCAAACAAGTCAGACTTAAGATTCTATATATTGTTTTTATTTGTTTTTTCATAACGCTCGGCATGATTATTCCCCCTCCAGAGAAATGTTAAACATGTAGATTTCAGATAAGATATCTAAATATCGAATAGAGACCCCATATTTCAAGAACTATTAATAGACACTCATATTTAATTATCGATTATAATCATTATAAATTTCACGCATATTAAATATGCGATAAAACAAACTCAAGAAACAAACGCATCATGTTTTTTTCGGTATTTATTATATTTAATTTCATTTATATAATATTATTTTTATCAGAAAAAGGGCTTTCAGGTAGGAATGACTTAAATACCGATTCAGGCCATCATCTTAGGAACAAACAAAGTCATGAACGAAAAAACCTCATAAATACATATGAGGCAACACAACAACATCTTATAAGAACTGTTTATGTTTTAACTAGCCTGGAATAGGTTCTCAGCTGAAGCAGATTCAGCAGGAGCACCGTCACCTGGGATATCCTCTTCGTCCATACCCTCTTCTTCTACATCCTCGTCAGAAGCCTTGATACGAATAATATTAATTTCGATACGCCGGTTCATAGAACGCCCTTCACGGGTATCATTAGAGGTCCGAGGCCGATACTCGCCATAACCCAAGCCCGATAACTGCTCCGGAGAAAAACCCAAGTTATTAATATAATATTTCACCACACTATAGGCCCGATAAAAGGACAAATCCCAATTAGAATCAAACTCTTCATTATGAATGGGGACACTGTCTGTATGCCCCTCAATAATAATGGGATTCTTCACATCCTTGATAATCTCGCCAAAGCCCCTCAGCACTTTTCGACCCTGACGTTTAAGTTTGGCTTTCCCACTATCAAATAAGATGGGTGGGTCCAAAATAATTTTAATTTTATGTTCATCCACCAACACCTGAGCCAGTTCATCTAAGTTTTCTTGTTCAATATAACCAATCACCGTACTCACAAAAAGCGCTTCAGAGGTCACAACTTCTTCTTGTTCAACATCCTTTGCCCCAAATTTTACAGACATCTGCGTGAAAAAGGTCTCGTCCTGTTTATCATTGTAGACAAGAACAAACAGCAAAATAAAGAGACACATCATAAACGTGATCAAATCACCATATATGGTTCCTATCTCCGCACTACCATCATCCTCTGCAGGAGGTGGGGCCTTAGGCTTAGCCACTATTTCTTCTTCTTCGCTTTAGATTCAACATAAGCCATCAAATATTTCTCCACTTTTAAGGGTATTTCCTTGTCCATAATGGCCAACACACCCTGCATCATAATTTCCTTGGTAATCAATTCGTCCGCACTCATTCCCCTCAACTTATTTGAAATAGGAATAAACACAACCGACGACAAAATTAGGCCATAAAGGGTTGTTAACAAGGCCAAGGACATACCAGAGACTATCGTATCAATATCCGTCACGTTCTGTAACACCATGGTAACCCCCATAACCGTACCGGTCATTCCAAACATAGGTGCAAAGGTTCCCATACCACGAACCTTCCCTATGGTGGCATCATGCCGCTGCTTCACTTCAGATATATCTGTTTCCAAGGCCTTTTGAATAAAGTCCCTATCTAAACCAGCACCTACCATTCCTAAAGCATTCTCTAAAAAACCGTCACCAACCCCCGTCCCTTCAGTTGCTAGAGACTGTTTACTTTGGGTCTGTGCAAGCTCAGAAATATGAACTAGTATTTCAACCGCCTTAATCGGTTTCACCGATTTGGACTTAATAATCATTTGCCGAAACACATACAAAACGCCCTTAATCTCCTTAAACGAGGTACTCATCAATGTAGCACCAACAGTACCAGCAAAAACAAGTGTAAACGACGTAGGGTCTAAAAAGACCTGTATACTCTCCTTCAAGGCTGGAACCCCAAAATAGAAGGCACAAAACATGGTAAATAAGCCAAAGATTAAATTAATATCCATTAATAACTAACACCGCCTTATTTTTTAATTTTCTCCTGAAGCTTCACCTTACCCTCCGCTTCAAGCTTTAATACAATATCCAATACATAGGCTTGAGATTTGTCCACATCTGACTTAGACACTGTCTTACCTTTAAGCTTCATGAACTGATCAATCATACTCTTCGCACTGTCATTCAAGTTGCTATCCACTTTCTGATAGACATCTTTCTCCACACCAATTAAGGATTTAGACAACATATCAAGATTCGCATCTGATAGAATCGTTTTAAGTTCTTCATCTTCCAAGAATTTAATATCCTCAAAAATAACCACGTTTTGTCTAAACTTCTTATAACCGTCTGCATCGGATTTTCCTAAGACACCTAAGATTTGTTTCTTAATATCACTGGATATATAATCAAAAATCCCTTTAAATTTCGTCTTACCACCGGTCAAACATTCCAAGGAATCCTTAATCTTATTTTCAAGCTTCTCTAAACGCGTTCGCTGAAGTAATTTCTGATCAATAATGGACATACCAATAATCGCTTGCCGTTCCAAATCAAACTCCGCAAGAAGTTGTGACCCTATACTAGATTCTAGGAACGAAATAATAATGGACACATCCTCATCCGACATCTTTTCCTTCTCAATGATGAACATCAATTTATGATAGTTGTCTTCCTGAATAAAATCAAAGTACTGCTTAACAGGAGTTGCTGTACTTAGCTTTTAATTACCCCCTGGTCCACCGCCACCCTTAGGTA
>CAZIOF010000178.1:0-6249 GCA_964540745.1 uncultured Candidatus Marinamargulisbacteria bacterium | reverse complement strand
AACGTCGAGGGACAGTCTTCCTTTATTCAATTAATGCTATCAGGGGATGAACATGATCCCATCATAGGTGCAATAGTCTATAGCCCGGCCCTCTCTAATTACCCTAGCTATATAGAGACACAACATCAAACGATTCGCTCTTAAAACTTAAACAGCCTAAAATCGGAGAAAGAGACGCCTTTAACCTAAAGTGGCAACCTAACAGAGAACTCATCGTAGATCAACGACAGATCACCTACAAAAAAGGTACCTACTCATTTCCAATACAATGGCTTGTTCAGACCCATAAAGACAAAGGGGACGCCGATATCCAAACAGCCGATATAAGTCTATCGTTTTGGTATTATAACCCTGATGAAGAACGTACCGAAACCCTGAACGTTGATTTTAGTGACAGTGCTTCAGATAAACTAACGATTAAAACACAGTTCATTAACGATGCCCTAAGCTCAAAAAGAGTAGGCCCAGACGACACCCAAGTCATCCAACTTTGATAACAAATAGAAGTGCTTTACGTGCCCTATCCAATCCGTCATAATAGTCGCTATGCCTGGACTTATCATCAAAACTATCCCCGTATCACCCTTCCAACAGAACGCACGGATCCTGGAAGATCTTGACACCGAAACCATTCTCTTTATTGACCCAGGTGACGATATTCCCAAACTTATTACCTCTGCAAATTTAAAAAACAAACCCATCGCCGGCGTTTTTCTAACCCATTCTCATCTGGATCATGCGGGCGGCGTCCAAGATCTCTATAACTGGTTCGAAACAAACAATCGTCCCAAACCCCCTCTTTATGCCCACCGTGCTGAAAATGAGATGCGCAAAAATATGGGCTACCAATCCCTCATGTTCGGTATGGGGGACCATTATAAGAATATCACCGAACCCATCCACTACGTGGAGGATGGCGATACCCTCCAAATTGGTAATGTAAGCGGAAAACTCTTATTTACACCCGGTCATTCGCCCGGCCATCTAGCACTTTATGTTGAGACTATTACCCTAGGCATGGTCAATTCCGAAAAACCACTTATCGGTAATTTGCCTATCGAAGCCCCACTCCTTATCGGTGGCGATGCCCTTTTTGCGGGTTCTATTGGCCGAACAGACCTCCCTGGTGGTAATCACGACGAACTCATCACCAGTATCAAAACTAAACTCTTCACCCTCCCCAACGCCACACTTGTCTTATCTGGACATGGCCCTAATACCAGTATCGGCGAAGAGAAGAAATCTAATCCTTTTGTAGGGATTTAGACACGCCATAAACACCAAGACCAACTCAAAGATGTCTTCTCAACTAAATGTAAAAACATAGCCCCCTAAAAGGGTTAGACTAAACCAAACACACAGCCAAAACATCGTGCGTTTAGGTATATTACAACATATCTTTAAGGCCAAGCCACTGGATTGCAAAAAGGTATAGGAGGGTTTTCCTGAATAACGGAGTTTCTGTTCATAATAAATATGTGTTTGTTTAACAGGTAACTGCAAGGTTGTTAATCGTAAAATACGCTTCTTTGGTAACACTGAAAAATAGGCCTGAACGGCATTAGCCGTCATTAAGCGAAAGTCCGAACTATCTTTCAACAGAATATTCCCCGAAACCAATCGAATAACACTGGAAAAGAATCGGCCACATCTAGCACGTAGCGTATGATTAAATTGGGTCCGTATACAATGAACAATCTCAAATCCTTCCTCATATTTCCCAACAAGATCAGGAATAGTAGATATGGGGTGCTGCAAATCACCATCTAAAGTCACATAAATATCAGCGGGTGAGACTTTGTGAAGCAAACCATATTCTAAAGCAGCCTGATGCCCCCCCCTTTTGGGCAAGGTAACCACTAAAACCCGCAAGTTAAGGCATTGCTGTTTATTAATTTGGATCAAGGTATCATCAGTACTACAATCATTAACAAACAATAAGGAGCACTCAATCTGAGGTAAATGAGTAACCATCTCCTGAACAGCACGCGTAAAAGGTTCTATGTTAGAATGTTCGTTATAGACAGGAACAACTAATCTAAGATGAATCATAATACTTGGGAGTTTATCATTAACATGATGAATTCTATTATAGTACGCTACAATAGATCTATATAGTCATATATTAGTCTTCTTCCAAAACCAAATTTGGAGAATCTTCACCACACGTATTACCAAAACATCGTTAATTAAAGCGTTGAAAGGGCCCCCACATCAATACGCAAAATATCGCCAGGGTAAACCCCTTCTATGCCATGTGGCATGATCATCTCCCTAGCCAAAACTGTGTTCGTATTTCCATCAATTATCACCATAATTAAACCTGTAGGAAAAGAGGTGACATAATCACCCAAAATTAGAGGAAAAATATCTTTTTTAAAAAAATCTAGCCGTTGGATCAAATCATAAGTTAACGTATAAACTTCCACAATAAGAGGTTGAGAAGGCCTACCTGACAGACTAATAACGACCGGACTTTTAAATGGGTCCTTATAAGCTCTAAAATTATCATAATAAACAACTGTATCTTTATAAATATCACGAACTTCGCCTAATAAAAAGATATCGTACGGCTTATTAGGATCAAATGGAATAGAGAAAATTGGCTCCAACTCTTTATGTGTATAGTGCCGACTAAAACCAAACCTAATAACCCCTATATCCAAAGTACCTTTTGTTTGATTTTTTACCAATCGAAGCGCCACCTTACGTTCTGACAAGGCCATCCCCTCAAGCTTAGTAACGTCCACGTTGTAATCACTCTTCACTAGAAAGAGGTTACCCATTAAAATAGCTAAAAAATAAGAATTATCCTCTTGTAGAAGCTGAATCAAACCATCGCCAAAAACCTCACATTCTAGAATCCTATCATCCATAATGCTTGGTAAAAATCGAACTCCATTTCTAAAGTTCATGTTAGATAATAGAGGACCTTCACGATTCTTAATACGTAAACGCCCCTTTTTTTGTTCCACAATAGTAGTCGTATTCACAAGGCGTGGGTGTATAAGTTCCCAATAATCACTCAAGAAAAAGCCATCAAAAGAATCTAAGATAACAGACCCTGAAAACTGTTTTTGTACTATCGTTTGTCGTTGAAAAGCCGAATAACCAGACGTCCCTGTCTGAATAATCCGAAAGTGATCGCCCTCCGAAATGCCAATACCATTCTCTTCTTTAAAGGGAATAACGATATCTCTTTTAGCCCCATCCTCCTCTAAAGAGAGTTTTAAGAACAATCCCCTAGAATTAAACGGATCCTCAATAATAATAGACGATGATACACGCTGCAACGCATAAGAAAGGTCTAAACGTCCTTTAAAAAAAACACCCCCTATCGCAAGCACAAAAAGAGGGAGTACTCCAAAGAGTATAATCCGTTTCATCAGTGATTTTTGTAATATTAATGTCATCATCAAATCCTCAATAAACCAAGCCCCAAGTGTCCCCTGGGTAAAGCCCCTCAACCCCATGACGTGTAAATACACTCACGTCTTGAATAAGCGCATCTGTTTCAGCGTCACGAATCACATACATAAGCTCAGCAGGATAACTATCAAACCAGTTATCAAGAAAAATGGAATAACTATCCTTAGACGAAAAATCTAATACCATGGAATGAGCACCATCAGGCGAATAAAGACATACTTTAATAGGCTTTTTAAACCGCTTCTTTAAAAAAAATCGTACAGGTAACTCAGAAGATAACCCATAACACCTAAAATTATCAAAAAGGGCAACATCATTCCCCATAAGCTCCATATGCATAGCCTTCAGAACAACCTCTGAATGCGATAAATCAATATGAATTGGGTCCGTTATCGGGGTACAGACAGTCTGTTGATAATATGTCGGATCAAACGAGTTACAATAATACGAAAGTAACTGTTGACGTGTCGCATCCCAAACACATTTAAATAAGGTCGTATCACCTGCTATTTGGCTATTTTTAAAATCAACATAATCATTTTCTTTACTCACACCAATACCCGTGACGACATAAGAAAAGGAATCACCGGCCCTCTCTTTTTGACGAAATAGGGAGACCCAGTTTTGACCAGAACCAAGTTGAAGAATACCATGCTGATATAGGTCTAGTTCAATAGCAAAAGACTGATTTAATGACTTTTTAAGAATCAGTCCATTAAACAAATTCATAACAAAAGGGTCTGTATTCAAAAACCGATTTTTTATACATAATTTCCCTTTCTTTTTCCCCACATGGGTCAATGTTCCTGTAATACTCTTACTCGTCTCTAATAGTTCCCATTCCCTGTCACTAAAACCGTGATTAAAATCGTCACTAACCAGTGATTGCATCCCATGTTTCACAAATGTAAACTGAGGATGAAAACGCTTTGTAAGGGCCCTCCGCTCACTTGGATACCCTCCTAACCCACTATCACTCCTCAAAGAAAACCATCTCTCAGTCTGTTTATTACCTGTTTTAATATCAAGTTTTAAATGAAGATCCTCTAAATTATCGCGTTCCATATCAGAAACATAAAAAGACCGTATCGAATATTGGGGCAATGTCTGCAATAAAAGCGTCTTTACCCTTTCCTTACCAAAAGAAGCATGTAACGACATATCCTTCCCCGAAACAAAGGCTGTATTCACATAAAGCCTTGCACCCAATTGGTCCTTCAAAACACCAAACTCATCAAATAAAACAGGGATTAAGGGATCACCTTTAAAATAGCGTGCATTAAGTTCAACCTTTAATTCAGATACGTCAAGTTTAATGGGCTCATATAAGACCGAACATTCAGACATATACAGCCCTTCATTTTCCACAGAAAGCCTTTCATTGCAAAGATAAGGTTGAATATCACGTGTCTGAGCGTTCCAACGAAACATTAACGCACAAGTCTCTGAAGACAGTGTTGCTAATGTCACAATCGGACGATATTTATCATGATCGAAAACCTCCAGTTTCAAATCATGTTTATTCCGAAAAAGACGGACCTGTTTGTCACTATTACCAATCTGAAATGTTCCGTTGCCTTTCATTTTAACTGTCACAAAACAATCCGAAACCTCCGGTAAATCGTAGCCTATTCCTTGAGCCATAAAATAGGTTGCATAGTCACCTAAGTTCGGATGAGGTTTAATGGTAAACCATCCCCGAACAGCTCTCGCATCAAGTTCAGTTTGCGCAAAAACTAAACGCCAAGCCTTATTAAATACAGAAGAGTCAAAAGCCTCTATATAGGTACTCTGAGAAGGTAAGCGATGCAACTCATACAAAACCTTTTTATGATACAACCCATAACCTATGAGACCCAATATAAGAAAAAAACTAAGGCACCCCCATAACCGTCTCATAAATTTAGTCATCCCCTACTCTTTTTCAATTCCAAACCTAACCGCTTCTTAAATAAAACTAAAGTCGACTCTTCCGCTAGACGTTCCCAACCTTCATGAGACTCAAGTCTCTTTAATAGTATCCGCTTATTCATGTAGGTGTGAGGATCTTCCCAGGATCTTATCCTATCAAATAGACAAAAACTCACCTTTTCTAACAAGGAATCAATAACAACCGGTGTCCATCTGAAATCTTGAGAAATAGCATCACTACCCTCATAATAAGCATTGATCTCATAGATATGTTGACGCTCTGGTGACAAAGACAAAATCCATGCATCTGCCATTAATGCCTTTTCTTGAGGTACCATGGCTAATAATGCTCTGGTAGACTGACCTTTTTTCAAATCATTCTGTCCTTTACTAATCACAAAATTGAATGGGCTTAATATGTTATATTCACTGAAGGTAATCGCCTGTGCACCCCCAAACGCAACAAACAATAAGCCACAAGCAAGGCCAAATTCCTTTCGAGAGAAAACCCCCTTATTAATCAAATAGCGACGACAATGAGCCAGCCCATAAATAACACCAATAACAAGAAAAAGTAAAGGAAACCAAAGATGTTGATTCGTAAAACTGGACACCCATCCATTAATATTAATGAGTTTGATAAGAATAGCAGGAATAAACATGAGAACCGTCCAGCCGCCAAAACACAAAAAAAGTAATAAGATACCAAAGACTAAAACAAACGTTGTGAAATCTTGAAAGTTGAAGATAATAGATACGAATTGGAACGGATAATATAAAAAGTTTTTTAAAATACCAAACATAGAGCCCCCCATATACTGATATTCAGTCAGAACACGTGGTTGACCCATCGTATTAAATAACGGAAGAAACACATAAGACACACACACAAAAATAAAGGCCGAGATC
>CAZIOF010000177.1:0-3749 GCA_964540745.1 uncultured Candidatus Marinamargulisbacteria bacterium | reverse complement strand
GCGGCCGTCGTAGCCGCCGGAGCAGCAGTAGTAGCCGCCGGCTCAGCCGCCTCCTCCTCATCGCTACCGCAAGCGCCCGCGACAAGTCCAAAACCCAGCAGTACTGCGGTTAGAAAACACCACTTTCGGCCCATGAGAACTACCCCTCCGAGTTGTGTGGAATACGGCGCGCCGAACACGCGCCCGAAGGGGACATCATCCCCCGATCGGGGCCATGGAGCAAGCCAACTCGACTTGTCGCCCAAATTGATCAGTCCGGATCAGATTCTGGCTATTCCTTGAGAGTTAACGCCACGTTGGTCCGGATATCTGATGCTGAAGCGCCCAGCAACAGGCAGTAGGAACCTGGGTCAACGTACCAGCCAGGCTGTCCACGGTGACCGGGACCATGGCGCCCTCCACCGGCAGCAACCGGCACCCGAATGGAGCGTTCTACCCAGGTTGGGTCGCCCGGGTCGTAATAAGCGAAGGCCCGCTGTCCAAGGTCAATAGATACTTCAGTGGATTCGCCGGGTTCGAGGTGGACTTTGGCAAAACCCTTGAGTTCCTTCGGGGGGCGGGCTAGCACCGATGCTTCGGGCGCCACATAGCATTGGACGACCTCGGAGCCGGCGCGGTCGCCGCTGTTGGTGACCGGAACGGTGACCGTGCAGGTGGCCCCGTCGGCTATCTCGGCCAGGCTTGGTACCTCTGAGAGCTGAGCTTTTCCCCAAGCGAAGGTGGCGTAGCTGAGACCGTGGCCGAACGGGAAGGCGACAGGAGTCTGTCGGGCGTCGTACCACCGGTAGCCCACAAACACCCCTTCGCCGTAGAGCACCTGACCGTTTTCGCCCGGATAGTTCAGGAAGGCCGGAGTGTCCTCGAGACGTTTGGGGAAGGTCGTGGGTAGCCGTCCGCTCGGATCGGACTCCCCGATAAGCACGTCAACGAGAGCGTCGGCCATCTCCTGTCCGCCGAACCATGAAACTAGGACAGCCGGAACATCGTCGGCCCAGTCTGTGGTCACCGGAGTTCCGGCGTTGATCACGGCGACGGTCCGGGGGTTGGCCGCAGATACCCGGCGAACTAGCTCTGCCTGGTCACCAGGCAGGTCCATGGATGCCCGGTCACGTCCTTCAGTCTCCCAGTCTTCGTCAGTGCCAATTACGACGACTGCGGCATCGGCCCATAGGGCGGCGTTGACCGCCCGGTCGATCAGATCGTCGGCAAGCGGGGGTCGAAGGCCAACCTGCGCGCCATGCATGGCGATGCTCCCATCACTGGAGTACTCCACCGTCACCTCAACCGACCGGCCAGCCTCTAGCGCAAGGGGCGCCGTCATCTCGGCACTGCCAAGACCAAAGAAGGCCTCACCCGGCAAAGCTGGGTCAGCTATACCGTCGATGACCACCTTTCCGTCCACTAACACCCGGGCTCGGCCAGCCTGAACAAGAGTCAGGGTGTGCTCACCTGTCTCCTCGGGGGTAAAGGTGGTCACCGCCCGAAAGCCGAAGGTCGACCAGTCGGCTACCCCGTCGACCGTCCCGAAGTGAAGCAGGCGCCCGTCGCGGAACGTCGAAGAGTAGACGGGCTCACCTGCCAGTTCGGTCCCGTCGAAGTAGTCGACGGCAAAGCCGGGCTGGCCGTCAGGGCGGCTCAGGAGACGGGCTGGCAACGGGCGGCTTGATCGGTCAATAACCGCCCCTGGTTCGTAGCGCATCGTGCAGTCGGGCAGCCGCCGTGTGAGGGCCTCCAGCGGTGAGGTGGCGTGTTGGGGCAGGAGTTGGGCGGACCCCCCGCCCATGATCACCGCAGCTGCTGCGTTGGGTCCGATGACGGCCAAGCTGCCCAGGGTGGTCACTTCGAGGGGCAGCACCCCATTGTTGGCCAGTAGAACCATCGACTCGGCGGCGGCCCGGCGGACCAGTACCCGGTGGTCAGCCACGTCGAGTTCCCGTTCAGGCACATCTAACGGGTCGTCGAAGGCACCAGTGCGCTCCAAGAGCAATAGGAGTCGTTGGACCGCCCGATCGAGCAGCGACTCGTCGACGTCGCCGGCCCGGACCGCTTCAGCAAGTTGGTCACCGTAATGGTGGCCGGGGCCAGGCATCTCGAGGTCCAGGCCGGCCCGCACCGAGGCCTCCGTCGACCGGGTGCCGTACCAGTCGCTGATAACCACCCCGTCGAAACCCCACTCGTCGCGCAACACGTCAGAGAGAAGTCGGTGGTTCTCACCCATGAACGTCTCGTCGACCCGGTTGTAGGAGGACATGATTCCCCAGGCTCCGGCCTCGGTTACCACAGCCTCGAATGGCGCCAGGTACACCTCTCTGAGGGCTCGCTCGGGCACCACCGAATCGATGCTGTTGCGCTCATACTCCGAGTCGTTAGCCACGAAATGTTTGGTCGTGGTGGCCACTCCGCCACCCTGGACGCCGCGTACATAAGCCACCGCCAGGCGTGATGTGAGATGCGGGTCCTCCGAGTAGCACTCGAAGTTGCGGCCTCCTAGGGGTGTGCGGTGGATGTTGACCGTCGGAGCGAGAATCACGTGGCACCCTCGAGCCCGAGTCTCGGCGGCCAGCACCCACCCTAGATCCTCGATCAACCTCGGGTTCCAGGTGGCACCTAGCGCCGAGCCACATGGAAGGCAGAGAGCTGGGATTCCAGTACCCAGCAGGCCGGCGCCACGTGCACCGGCCGGGCCGTCGGTGACCTTCAGCGACGGAATCCCGAGGCGTTCCACAGGCTGGACGTCCCACGGACCCCGCCCGGTCATCTAGGTTGCCTTCTCCTCGACTGTCATTTCAGCCAGTAGGGCCTCAGTCCGTTTGCTCACCGGACGATGATCCCCCACCGGGACCACTGCTGACTAACGGGCGCAACCCAGACGAATCCCGCCCGCCGATAGCCTCGCCACATGTTCGACGTGGTGATCCGTGGGGGCACTGTGGTGGACGGCACTGGTAAACCGGGGGTCTCGGCCGACGTGGCCGTGACCGGTGGTCTCATTACCGCTATAGGTGGCCTGACCGAAGACAAGGCGACCCAGGTGATCGACGCCGATGGCCTGGTTGTGTGCCCCGGGTTTGTGGATCCCCACACCCACTACGACGCGCAACTGTTCTGGGACCCGATGGCCTCCCCGTCGAACCTTCACGGGGAGACCAGCGTGGTGATGGGCAACTGCGGTTTCACCTTGGCCCCACTTGGTGACGCCTCCGACGCCGCCTACCTAGGGGCGATGATGGTTCAGGTGGAAGGCATGTCACCGGCTGCGCTGGAGTTGGGCGTTGACTGGCAGTGGCGGTCGTTCGCTGACTATCTGAGGCGCCTGGATGACAAGGTCGGAGTGAACGTGGCTGCCATGGTCGGACACTGTGCGCTGCGACGGGCAGTCATGAAAGACGACGCAGTGACCCGTGAGGCCACCGATGACGAGTTGTCTGAGATGCAGCGTCTGCTGGGCGAGGCACTGGCCGCCGGTGGCCTGGGCTTTTCCACGACACGGTCGTTCACTCACACCGACGGCAACGGGGTCCCGGTGCCGTCCCGGGTGGCCTCCGTTGACGAAGTGGTGGCTCTGGCCGGGGTGTGCTCCAAGCACCCAGGTACCACCCTCGAGTGGGTTTCGGACGGCTGTCTCAACGGCTTCAGCGACGACGAGGTCGATTTGATGGCTGCCATGTCGTTGGCCGCTAGGCGTTCGGTCAACTGGAATGTGCTGACCGTCGACTCGGCACGACCTGACGACTACCGAAACCAGTTGT
>CAZIOF010000176.1:0-9036 GCA_964540745.1 uncultured Candidatus Marinamargulisbacteria bacterium | reverse complement strand
TGAAATAATATCAGATTTCTGTCGATAACTGAAGTTGGCGTAGTCTAGTATCGATGAAATAAATGGCCGTTAATAAAATCACGTGTTGCCATTTTGGAGCGTAGTTTTTATAATATGGGCCTGATATCGTTATTCCCCTGTAGCTCAATGGCAGAGCAAACGGCTGTTAACCGTTAGGTTGTTGGTTCGAGTCCGACCGGGGGAGCCAAATCCATCTCAATCTTTCCTCATACGACCGGATAGCGCCAGCAATTGTAACCTGGTTAACGCCTTTGCGCTATTTGACCATTCGGAAAATGTTTAAAGCAAGTTTCTCAGATTTATTTAAAAAGTTCCAATTTTTCAAACCCTTAAAAAGTCCTTAGTTTTGCCAGAAATTCTGTACACAGAACACTGTATTGGAGATATCTAGGGAGCTAACACCAAGCGTAAATAAGATTCGTCCAATTGAGACGTCTGGTTATCAAGAACTAAGTATATCTCTTTGATTATAGAATATACTCAAAAGATAGAGTTCTACTTGTAGCAAAAATGACGAGTATTGAGCGTGTAACATTACAAGGGTATGATATGAATAACTACATTTAAGTAAAATAAATCTTAAAAAATAAGGATATATTATGAAAATAATAGCTATATTATGAAAGTAATAGCTATATTATGTCTGATGATTATTACAGGGGTATCGTTTGCCCAAGATCCATACCTTCTTAAGTCATTTGAGGATAGTTTGGAAAGAACTGTCGCTAAACAAAATTCACAGCACAATCGTCACAAGAAGGAGGTCGTGCCTAAGGTTGAACTATTAGTTTTGGAGGAAGCATCTAAAACAACCGTGTACATCTCTGATTTTGAGTCAGTTGTTTATCAGCAACGTTTAAATCTATCATCACAACTTTGGGACTGGTTAAAAGAAAAACGTTATATTATTGATGATGGGCGTGTGAACATGAGTTTAGTTACGGGTTTAGAGGTATCTGATCTTGATGAATTTAGTGATCTGGTTAATTGTAGCGATGTACTCGATTATTTAAATCAATCTGGACGTGCTAATAGAGCCACATTTCCGTTTGACTTCATAAAGATGGTCATGTCTGAAGACACCCCTGAAGAGATGTTTTACGATCTTGAAGAAGCAAACTATATTACTGAAGAGGGGTATATTTCAACAAAGGTAAAGGCAATAATTGACCCGCTTTTTGACGATAGTAGTCAGATAAAGGCCTCACTAACACGGTTGAGGATGGATAACGGCCGAAAAGGCAGACACTATATAGGCGCGCCAACTATTGACTTGCAACATGGCCTCAGAGGTGGTCTACTCACCTTTCTTTCTGAGTCCTTAATCAAAGGTAGTATCAATACATGTTTATCCGTGCTCTTTGGACAGTATGAGAACCCACAACAATCACCTTATTATAAGGCAAAACAGTATGACCCTTGGGACGCTTATTTTGAATTTCAGCACTATCCTTTTTCTTCAAGTCATACGGGCCTGTCTATTTCAAAAGGAGCGTCCTCTTTATGGAGTTCTTCGATTCGATACAAACCCATTAGTTCAGATTTAATTGGCTTACATATGAATACAACCTATTTATCGATACAAAAATTCGGTCTTGGCTTAGATATATCTGGCTATAATGAAACTATCAATCAAGAATCCTACAATATGTGGTTATTAAAACCTCAACTTATGTATCTATTTGAATTAGGGGTATCGGACTATTTTTCCGGGTATTTGTCACCCGTAATATTAAAAGGACAATCGGTGTCACTAGGATTTTCGTTAGGGGTAACTCGAACTTGGTATGCATATCCGTGGCATGTGGAATTGGAAGTAGGGGGTACCCTCATGCGTCAGTTGGGTTTTGTACAGGGTCGTCTTGAAGCGGGCTATCATTGGAATCGATGGTCCTTCAATCTGGGGTATGAAGGACTATCGACTCCAAGTACGATAATTCAAAGCCCCTATGTGGGCGTCTCTTATTGGTTTTAGATGCTATCCGGCCATATATTGGGTAACAATATGTGAAAGGGGAAACGGCATTCTACCATATGTCTGAAGGGATTGTTGTAGATGGAGCGGTCATATCGCATCGTCCAGTGGCAATGAATCGCCTAAGTTTAGTTCGTGGTGGAAACCCGATCATGGTCTTGCTAACATAGAGCTCAACTGTTGTTCAAGATAAGTCTGCATAATAGTCGTTATATCTTGACCAAAAGGCTCTCTTATAATAGCACGAATTCCACTGATAATAACTGAATTAGATTCCTCAAGTTCGCCCATTTCTAGTATGGCGTCTTGGGTAGTATAATTTAATAATTCAAAATAGGTGACGATGGCCTTCAGGTCTTGATTACTAGCGTCATTAAGGTCAAAGTAGCTGACACCATCCAATGAATCAGTAGTATTCGGGCAAGCTAGTTGTCGTCTTAGAAATGGTGCCGGAGGTGCTGGAAGACTAAGTATTAGATACATGGTAATCTTCTTAATTGAAATAGTTATGGGACAATAACGTCATATATACAGCGATAAATTTTTACCCATACTATATTATTTTATTATATTATTGAGTAAGTAAATTGGGCCATCTCTATAAATGAATGACCGATTTATAGACGATAACTTATTCCGAATAGGTGTTTAGAAGCGACTTATTACAACTGATTATAACAGCAGCAGGATTGACGACATATTTCCAGTTGTATATAGTGTTTGCCGACAAAAGTGATAGAATCACTAAAAGAAAGTGGTAATGATGACCCTTATGTCAACGCAATGTGTGGCCTTTTTTACACAAGGCTGTCGGTTAAATCAGGCCGAAACAGCGATGTTAGAGCAACAGTTTCAGAGACAGGGCTTTAGAGTTGTTGAGCCCACAGAACCTGCTGATGTTGTAGTGGTAAACACATGTACGGTCACAGAGAAGAGCGATACAGATACCCGTCGGCTTGTAAATCGATTAACGCGACTCAATCCTGATACTAAAATTGCATTGATTGGATGTCAGTCTCAGGTCCATAAAGAGGCATTGTTAACATTAAAGAATGTTCACTGGGTGATTGGTAATGGAACTAAAATGGCGCTTTCAGATATCATTCTTGAAACTTACGATCAGGTAGACCCTATCGTAATGACACCAAAAATGGATAAGACATCGTTTACTATGTCAGATGTTGGGGTTGATCGTCGACACATCCGAGCAAATTTAAAGATCCAAGATGGTTGCGATTTCTTTTGTGCCTTTTGTGTGATCCCTTTTGCCCGTGGCCCTGCAAGAAGTCGTGAGTTTGATAATATTCTAACAGAGGCCAAACAATTGGTTGCCGCTAATCATAAAGAAATCATTCTCACCGGTATAAATGTGGGGACCTATTCAGATAACGGTAAAACCATTGCTGATGTTGTCCGGCAACTAGCGCAGATACAGGGTTTAGAGAGAATCCGTATTTCATCTATTGAACCCACAACTATTCCCACTTCTATTATAGATATGATGGCATCCTCACCATCATTATGTCCGTATTTTCATATTCCTATTCAATCAGGTTCAGATGAGATTTTGGCGTTGATGAAGCGTCATTATACGGTAACAGAATTCACGCACTTTCTGGAATCTATACTTAATAAGATCCCCGATGCTTGCATCGGAACAGATGTGATGGTTGGTTTTCCTGGTGAGACAGAGGCCTTATTTGAAGAGACCGTCAATACGTGTCGGGAGGCGCCTTTTTCTTATTTTCATGTCTTTTCTTATTCGGAACGAAAGTTTGCACGAAGTACTCGATTTTCAGATAAAGTCCCGGTGGCTATTATCAAAAAGCGTAGCCAGATCTTAAGAGAGTTAAGTCATCGTAAACAATTCACCTATAACTGTCGCTTTATAGGAACAACCCAGCCTGTCTTATTCGAACAGGAAAAGCACGGGTTATGGACAGGCTTAACCCCGCATTTTATACGTGTCTATGTGTCATCTCAGGTGTCATTAAAGAATCAGATATGTGAGGTTCAGTTGGAAAAAGTACAGGATAATGGGATAATAGGGCGCTTGGTAGGGTAGTAATTATATGAATAAACAAAACGTCTTTATTGAAACTTATGGCTGTCAGATGAATGTCTATGATACGGAATTAGTACGCACGATTCTGACAAAGGATGGGTTTTCCATGGTGGCTCAAGAATCTGATGCAGACGTAGTCATGTTAAATACCTGTTCGGTCAGAGATAATGCAAACCGGAAGATATATAACCGTGTCCATGAGATTCGACAAGCACAACCAGACAAACAACGCTTAGTGGGAATCCTAGGGTGCATGGCCACTAATTTTAAGACTGATTTACTTGAAAATAAGGCGTTGAAAATTGATTTTATTGCCGGCCCGGATAGCTATAAAGAGTTGCCCCATTTAATTCGAGAAGCAGGGGATGGACAAAAGCAATATGATGTCACGCTCTCTGAATTTGAGACCTATTCAGATATTATGCCTACTCGTGACGATGGCATAAATGCATGGATTGCCGTTATGCGAGGTTGTAATAATTATTGTACATTTTGTGTCGTACCCTATACTCGAGGACGGGAGCGAAGTCGAGATCCTCATAATGTGGTCGAAGAAGTCAAACAGTTAGTCGCAAATGGCTATAAACAGGTCACTTTATTAGGCCAAAATGTGAATTCCTATCAGTGTGATGCGTATGACTTTACGGATTTAATGGCCATGGTCAGTGATGTAGAAGGAATAGAACGGATTCGTTATACATCACCACACCCTAAAGATTTTCCAGCTAAACTCATTAAATTAATGGCAGAACGAGAGAACATTTGTAATCAGATTCATATGCCCTTACAGGCGGGTTCATCCCGTGTATTACAGAAGATGAACAGAACCTATACGAAAGAGGAATTCTATCGATTGGTAAGTGATATTCGAGAGATTTGTCCAACGATGAGTATCTCTACAGATATCATTATTGGTTTTCCTACAGAGACCTATGAGGATTATTTAGAAACAGAAGAAGTGGTTAAACAGGTTCGATTTGATTCTGCCTTTATCTTTAAATATTCAGAACGACCCAACACAACGGCAGCGCGTCGTTTTCCGGACGATGTGTCTGAGACAGAGAAAACAAAACGAATTGTAAGATTAAATGATATACAACGCCAGATTTCTCTCGAAAAAAATGAGGCCCATGTGGGGACAACTCAAACGGTATTAGTCGAAAAACATGGCACTAAACGTCACCCAGACGCATGGCAAGCGCGGACCGAAGGCAATCTAATAGTAATATTACCACCAGGTTCTCATCAGCTAGGGGATATGCCTGAGGTGATGATTACAGAAGCCACACCCAATGTACTAAAAGGGACATTAAAGGAGCTTGTACGATGACACAAAAAGAACAGGTATTAAAAGCATTATCCGTTATTATTGATCCCGATTTGGGAAAGGATATTGTTAGCTTAGGCTTTATTAAGCAGTTGACGATTTCTGATGAAGGGGAGGTTAGCTTTTCTGTTGAATTGACAACGCCTGCCTGTCCTGTAAAGGATATGTTCAAGAAACAAGCAGAAGATGTGGTAACAGAACTAAGTTTTGTATCGAAGGTTAATGTTACCATGACAGCATCTAAAGGCCGTCTGAATAAACCTGCCCCACAGGGTCTTAAGGATGTAAAAACAATTATAGCGGTATCCAGTTGTAAGGGTGGGGTAGGAAAGTCAACGGTCTCTGTTAATTTAGCCTATTCATTAGCTAAAAAAGGGGCCAAGGTCGGTCTTTTTGATGCGGATATTTATGGGCCTAGTTTACCGACCATGGTGCATATGGAAGACTATCGGCTAGTAATGGATGGCGATCTCATTTCGCCACTTGAACATCATGGGGTGTCACTCATGTCGTTTGGATACGCAGTAGCGTCGTCTGGCGAGTCAGGTCCAGCCATTATGCGAGGCCCTATGGTAACGAAGGTGATCCAGCAATTGTTATTGGGAACGGAGTGGGGTGAGCTAGATTATTTGGTGATCGATTTTCCACCTGGAACAGGTGATATTCAACTAACCTTAGCGCAATCAGTTCCCATTACGGCGTCTGTGATTGTGACCACGCCGCAAAAGATCAGTTTTGTGGATGTTGTTAAAGGCATTAAGATGTTTGATCAACTAAAAATTCCCACTGTTTCAGTTATAGAAAACATGAGTTA
This sequence comes from uncultured Candidatus Marinamargulisbacteria bacterium, assembly GCA_964540745.1. Classification (GTDB taxonomy): domain Bacteria; phylum Margulisbacteria; class Marinamargulisbacteria; order JABIPA01; family JABIPA01; genus CAZIOF01. The sequence goes on along the minus strand of CAZIOF010000176.1, from coordinate 2,834 downwards.
TTTTCAGTGCGATGATTGTACAAAAAAGCATTACCCCTATGGAAGAGGTGCCTTACGTAGCCTGGTTCACGAATTTGGATTTAAGTTAGCCTATGAAATGCCTATTCAACCAGAGATTTCAGCGTGTGGCGATAGTGGCGAACCCTTTGTCTTAGGTTTTCCTGATGACCATGTGACATTATTGTATAGCCAATTAACGGATGACCTTGTTCGTGAGTTAAGCCGTATTCAATATGGCGAAAACCATAAGCCCAGCTGTCGATACGAGACTGGAAAAGGGCTTTGGGTATCAGGAATAACACCAGAACCGTTTTTACTTGATGCATATGATCTACGATGTAAGTGTCAGTGTGCGATATGTGTGGACGAGTTTTCTAACGAACCTAAGTTAGACCCAGAACAAGTGCCTAAAGACATCTATCCCACAGGGATTAAAGAGGTAGGTAATTATGCAGTAGGGATTAATTGGAGTGATGAGCATCCTTCACTATATCCTTATGAGGCCTTACTTAAGGCACGAGCAAGTGTCACACAACCCAATTAAAGCTTCGGCTGGTATGAATGAAGATGTTCCCACAAATCTATGCCCATAAGTGATTGTACTAGCGCTTTTTTTTCAATTAATGAACGTGTGAACCAGTTGAGTGCGTCAAGCTCCTGCTTAGATTGAATGACTTGTTCAAGTTGATGGGGTTTTCGAGGGCCTATTACAATGCCATTTACGGAAGGTTGACACATCAACCATAGAAGCGTTGCTCTAACAGGACATAACTGGGCCTCCTCACATAGGGCGTGATAGGTCTGAACCCATGCCATAGCCTTTGGATCCTTAAAATAGGGGTTTCGATGTCGAATATCCTTATTCCCGATAGTGTTTGCTTTAGATGGGTCCGCTAAGAGTCCTTGCTCTAAAGGAGAGTTAATAAAATTGAGGGTATGATTAGTAAGAAGAGTATGGTGTTGATGTAAGGGACTAAAATGAAAATGGTGAATAAATGGCGTATGCCCCAGGGCGTTGTGTTGAGTGGGGGTTAAATTACCAATTCCCCAATACCGAATCAGTTTTTTTTTCTGGAATCCTTTTAGTGTTTCAATACTTTCATCGATAGGGATTTTTGGATCGGGCCAATGAAGCTGATATAGGTCAATAGATTGGGTTTGAAGCCGTTCTAAGCTTTGATGAAGATGACGTGTCAGCCCTTTTTCAGAGCCGTCGTGTTGAACCCTATTGCCATGCCACTCGAGCCCCCCTTTAGTACTAATAAAGATATCTGATCGGCAGGACTTGAAACAATGCCCTAGCAACGATTCTGATGCCCCTCGACCATATAAAGGTGCTGTGTCAAACACAAATAGACCATTATTGAAGGCCAATTCTAAAACACGTTTTGCTTGAGGTCTTGGTGAAGATCCATATTTGTAACCACCCAAACTCCAAGTGCCAAGCCAATAGGGTGGTAAAGGATGACCATCTATTCTCGTTAAGTTCATATCTTATAGCCTATCGAGTAAATTGAATCACATCAAGAACATCCATAGGACGAGTTTCAGGTATATAAAAAAAGTGATACCACAACAAATAATATGACAATTTTGTAGATCTTTCTGTCAAATGATACAAAAATGTCATAACCCATAACTGATAGGGACATGAGATTAGGTTAAATAGGGGCGTGACTTGGGTTGGAACAATATTTGCAAATTAAGAGCAAATGATGAACTACCAACTATGGGTAAACGTAATCATAAGCCTAATCCTTGGAAGCGCAACTCTCAATGTTACGGCCTTAGCAGCGTGGGATAACCCAGAGTTTCAACGCGCTAAGATCGAGTTGAACCGATTGAAAATGGAGGAAAAGGCTAACCCTGGTCGTTATTCAATTAAACAAATAAAAGATCGACGAAATCGTTACATGAATACGATACAAAAAACCTTTTATTTAACGAAGTCCTCTGATTCTTCTTACCGTGGAAAAAGTAGCAGCAAATACAAAAAAGGATATAGACCGCCTCAGGTTGTCCGTAAATCAAAAAATAAGTTCAAAGTCGTAGAGAAGTTAGATCGGGATCTAGTTAACTCATCACGGTCATTTCAAAGCATTGTAAGAGATACAAAAAAACGACATGCTAAAAAATCAAGTAGTCTCCCATCTAAACAACTCAGCTTCAAAAGGGTCGCTTCCGCTTACTAACAATTTTCCTATAAACTAGACATGATTAAACTTTCCTCTAATTGGGTATAACCTTCTTGTATGAATAAAGAAGAGGAGTTTTCATATTATTGAATGGGTTAAATCAACTATATTGTCAATAGAAGGCGTCAACGATACGTTATCAGAAACCTATCATGTACGTGCAATATTAAAGTCAAATATTACGAACGCTATAGACACGAATAGTGAGTTTGGTTACTTACCCATTATGCTGCAACAAGAAGTAAATGGGATTATTGATCAAGTTATCTATCGATTCGATCGTCAGACAAACATAGAGGCATTATATGATAAATTTAAACATGCCCTAAAATCGTTAACCTATAAGCAAAAAGGCCATACTATAAGCTTAACAAGCCAAGATTTTAATTTAGCCTTAAACTCTTTTTCAGAGACCTTAGAATCATTATCCTTATTACGAGAACAAACCGTGTCATCTATACCACGTTGACTGATGTTTTCGCTAGTGCTGTGTCGTGATAAGTGCAAATGACATGGGAATAAACCGTTATTTTGATTACGAAATAAAGAGAGGTATGATACACTAAGCCAGACTTTCAAAGGAGCTGGCATGACGGAAATTTGGTACCCCTACACACAAATGAAAGGGCTTAATGGTTA
>CAZIOF010000175.1:0-12906 GCA_964540745.1 uncultured Candidatus Marinamargulisbacteria bacterium | reverse complement strand
CACAAAGCTTGCTCTATGTCTCTGCTAAAGGATATATTCTTTGGGAAAGTCTCTCTAACAATCCCTTCTATTTCCGTCACAAGGTGCGTTAATTTAATATGGATATAATCTTCATCTAGACCACGCGCAAAGGCTAAAATTTGCTTGACAAGTTTAGCGCCTCGTTTTGCACTAGCATCTAAAAGGGATAAAATCGTTTTACTCTGAGCGTCTATCATTTTTGTTTCTAAAGCACGAATGGCGAGAAAAAAAGGTGATAATACATTATTTAAGTCATGGGCAATACCACTTGCTAACATCCCTATACTCTCCATCCGTTGTGCACGATAAAATTGCATTTCTAGACTCTTTTTTTCCGTAATATCTGTATTAATCACTAAAATAGAGTTTGGGGCTGTTGGATCCTCTTCCAGCAATGTCCATCGGCTGTCTACAACCACTGAACGACCATTTTTATTCACATAGCTAATTTCGCCATTCCATTCACCATCCATTGTGACACGATCCCAAATATGAACAAATTTCTTATCAAACTGTGATTTAAACATCAATTCAGATACCTTTCTTCCGATGGCGTCCTTTCGTTTCACACCATATAAACGCTCAGATGCTTTATTCCAATATCGAATTCGGGTCTCGTGATCTTGAACAAAAATAGCGTCCCTTGCCTTATCTAAAAAGGCAGACTGTTCTTTAACCGTATTTTTGGCTAATTGTCGTTCTGTTATATCGCGTGCAACAAATACCACATGAGTCAACACACCTTTATCTGAATGAAAGGGATAGCACCATATATCTAAACAAAATCGTTCTTTTCCTAAAACAACCCACTCTATCTGATGAATATCCTGTCCTTCAAAGGCCCGACTAAAAAACGTTTCAATGAACTTAAAGGTTTTATTTCGCTGCCATAATGTGGCAATAGACTCACCGATCAACGACTCACGTAACACTCTACATGCCTTACAAAAGGCATCATTAATCGCCTCTAATTTATGATCTTTATTAACAATACACATCCAATCTTGAGAGGTATTGGCTATAAATTCATAACGCTGACGCATATCCCTGAGAAAGGATTGCTTAGACTGAAGATCATTTTCAAGTGTACTACTGTGTTTAACCGTAGTCCCTAACACAACATCAATATCTGATACTGATTGTTCTAAGGTACCCACATAATCTAACACGCCACCTACTAATTTTAAAAAATGAGGGGATGAAAAATGAGGTGGTTGATTTTTAGAGGAAGAGACTGACTTCTTAACGGTATCGACATGACTTTGGAGGAGATCGATGCTACGTTTGGGTCTTTTACGGTTTAAAGGTACGAAATAATCAGCCATGAGAAAACCATTTCATGCTAAATTAAAACATTATCCCTATCTACACAATAAAATAGATGTCATACGCCTTATATATTATACTGATGAATAGCTGTAGCATAACATTATTTTCAATATAACACCACTACTTATCATAAACATGACTTTTAGACAAGCTCTCGATCTTTAAAAACCACTTGTTTAAGTGGTTTTCTCATGTTATACTGCCTAATTAATGTATCTTCAAAATAGTATAAAGATTCAGCTTAGAGCACGTTAGTATCGCCTTACAAATACTCTCCAAGGAAACTTCTATGAAACCATTAACACGATTACAACAAGATGTATTCAACTATATTTGTACTTATAAGCAAGAAAATGGGTTTCCGCCATCCTATTCAGACATTGGAAAACATTTTAATTTTTCATCGGACGGAACCGTCAGAACCTATTTGGAACATCTTGAAAAAAAAGGGTTTATTAAACGATTGGGAAAAGCGCGAGGCATACAAATCTTAAAGGCGGAAGCACCTTCGGCAATCCCTATTATAGGAACAATTGCTGCAGGACCACTTCGTCTTGCCATCGACGACCACATTGGAACAATCTCTGACATTAAAGGATTACAAAAAAGGGATGGTCGCTTTGCACTTCAAGTTAATGGTGACAGCATGCGCGATGCGGGTATTCTAAATGGGGATTATGCCATTATTCAACAAGGCGTCCAGATTCTGAACGGTCAAATTGCCGCAATACTCGTGGATAATGAAGCCACCTTAAAACGAGTATACTATGAAAAGGATAGAATTCGGCTTCAACCTGAAAATAGTGATTATGATTGCATCTACTTAAATAACGATCAATTTGATGCAACGCTCATTGGCCGCTATATCGCTCTCATTAGACAACACTAAATGACACACCACCTATTGTGTGTCGACATGGATTGCTTTTTTGTATCCGTCGAACGTCAACTTAACCCTTCTCTACAACATAAACCTCTTATCGTTAGTCAAAACAATAAAAGAAGTGTCGTCACTGCTTGTTCTTATGAAACACGTTCCTATGGCGTTCATTCTGGCATGCCGATAGAACAGGCTAAAAAACGATGTCCTCATGCATTAATTGTGCCCCCTTCACCTCACTATTATCAGCATTATTCAAATCAAATTTACCAGTTCCTTAAATTGTTTTCGCCGTCTGTTGAACAAGCCTCTATAGATGAATTCTATATCGACCTTACTGGCTGCTCTCGTTTATACGGCAATATTGAGACTTTTTCTTGGCAATTAAAAGATCGGCTTAAAACTACTTACCAGTTACCTGCAAGTTTTGGATTAGGCACCAATAAACTTATTGCTAAAATTGCATGCACATTGGCAAAACAAGAAGGGTTCATTTCTGTAAAACCGGGTGAAGAAGAAACCTTTCTTGCCCCCTTCCCTATTTCATTTATCCCAGGCATTGGCCCCTCAACACAACGCACGCTTCAACAATTGGGTGTTCATTCTATCTGGCAACTTGCACAACTGTCCAAACAAGATCTAACACTATACTTTGGTGATAGTGGGTATAAACTCTATACAAAATCTCGAGGCTTGGGTAGCCAGGTATGCATAGAAAAGAAACAGCAAAAATCCTTCAGTATCGAACATACGTTTGATCATGATCTCCATGATTCTAGCACTCTTACCAGCACGCTTTTAGCCATGCTAGAAACATTGTCTTACCGACTTAGACAACATAAAAAGTATGCACAACAACTCACGCTTAAATGCCGCTATTCCAATTTCAAAATAATAACACGCTCCTGTTCATTTGAGCCTAATAACCAGGATCATTATTTAAAAAAGAAACTCCACCAACTTTTTATTAGCTTGCCTGCATATCGCAAGGGGATACGATTATTGGGTCTTTCATATCATCATCTTTGCTCAGATAATAGACAACCCTTATTCAAGAACGATCAACAATGGGCACGCCTCTATCATGCCATTGATCGAACACGACAACGATTTGGAAAAGATATTATTAACAAAGCAACTCAATTAAAAATCAAGGACTATCTCTAACAATCCCTAGATAAGAGACACACTAAGGTGTCGACCAAAAGGAAGGTCATCAATATCTTCGCTGGATAATAGTGTCACATTAAGCATTGGATAGTCTGCTTTGAGGTACATATACAACACTTGAGCATCCTCTTCTGCCTGTCGATGAACAACAACTGCACGCCGAAAGACATCTTCATTTTGAGATATCTCAAAATCAACAAGCTGCCTTAACTCCTGAACGCCCTGACTTAAGGCTGTTACCTCACCCAGAATACCAGGAAACCCATGAAAGGCAAAAATACACTTATTAGTAACCAATGGAAAGGTTTTCTCAACATTATCTTTGAAACGAATAAACCAAGGCTCATTATCGATTTTACGGACAGAATCAACCACAACCCAATATCGAACATTTTTTAATGTCTTTTTGAGAAGAATCTTCAGTTGTTCTGGCTTTCTTTTTTGGAGAATACCCATCATAAGATCCTGAATAATGAGCCCCAAACCAAATCCAAATGTTTTGGTATCGTATAAAAAGATATTTTCATCTGAACCTGAGATAGAGTCCTGCGCATAATGTAACGATAACCAATACCTAGAGTCTGGCAATAACGTTATAATGGTACCTACCCCTTTATCTATAATATCTTGGTAGGTATCAACAAAAGACTTTACTCGATGAACAAGATCAATATTTAGGACTTTAATTAACGGAAGGGCTGCAATATCTTTAGGAACAGAAGCATAACGATCTGTAACTAGAGTAATTTTGGTAATATCCAAGGTTTTTACAAGCTTATTTAGCTGTCTTTCGATAATAAGCAATTTAGAAACAGAATCAAATAGTTTATTTTTTTCTGATGCTAACTGAAATAGCATACCTCGATAATAGCCTATAGAAGACAACAAACTACCCGCTGAGTTCCCTATTAATGCTGTTCGCCGCGTTACCCGAAGTCTTCCCATTACGGCTTCATCTCGCCTTGTTACAACGCCTTCAGCTTTTCGTTGAGAATAGGTTGGTCTAGATGATGGAAGCATCACATTCTTTGTCTTTTGATCATGAGTTAAAGGTATTGGTCTAGATACAGCTTCTTTACTGACAGAGGAAATCCCTAGTTTCTCTAATAATTTCAATGCTAGTTCTTGCGTTTTCAGGTCGTCATGCCGAGACAGTTTTATCAATACCGATTTGTGTTTAATAAGAAGATCACGGTGGGACTTTTTGAGAACCCTGTAATGAGCTAATATTGTATCAAGAATAGAAAAAACAAAAAACAAACCATCACTATTATTAAAATGACGTAAGCCCCACGTGACAAAAAGTGTTAAAAGCTCAGATAGCAGCGTGTTATTGACTTGAGGGGCTTTAACTAAAAGCGTATAAAAGCTAAGTAGTGAAACTATAACCTGATCTTTTACACTTTGATTTTCAACGTATGCAAACTTAACCAAATTATTAACACGATTTATAAATTCAACCATTTGGGATCGCGCATAAACACTATCTGCGCTTTGCCATAAAATACTGTCTAAATCTTTTTTTAAACGCGAGACCTCTTCCTTTAAATTATTTTTATTACCTAAATAAAAGGCCTTCTTAATGTCTGGTCTTACAATACCTGCATCAAGAAAAGGAACTCTTGATGGTTCTTTTCTGGAATTGTAGTCGTCCGATAAATGTACATCATCATCAAATGGTGGTTGGCTACTAGTCATAACATGATCTCGATATACCATGTGTATTTTTTTTTACTCAAAATGTCAAGTAAAACTATCTTTTAACCGCCCTCTTCTCCCAATAAAAGGATTGTCTTTAAAATACGATATTGAACACCCTCCGTCGTGGATTGGGATAAAAGCAGCTGAAAAGACCTTAACGTATCTCTTCATGATATCGACACATCCAAGGGGTTATCTTTCCATAACATGGCCGTTTCTGGGTTAAAGGGTGCCAAGGTCACGTGTAATCGAAAGGCTCGGCCTGGAATCCTAAACCCCTTAGAAGAGAGCGTCTGTTCAAGCCCTTTCTGAAGCTACAATAGCGCAGGATGCACATCACCTGAAGCCCATACCAAACGAGGTTTATGGTTCTTTGGTCCATAACAGACCTGATTAAACATGACAGAAAAAGGGGCTGCTACAGAAAAATGATCTAATAATGGGAGTAAAGCATCTATATTCTCACAATAAAAGGGCGGCACTAATGTCACATGAAGTTGGTACCTTGGAATAAGTCGTAAAGGAATTAACAAATGACGATGGCTCCAAGAAAACAACTGATACTGAACATCTTCTGATAAGAGTGCTGCAATAAAAACACGTGAGGCAAACTAAGCCTCTTTAAGTTTATAAGCCAGAGATACCATTTCGATGAGCCCCAAGGCACATTCTGACCCTTTATTCCCTTTATCTGGACCAGAACGCGCCATCGCTTGCTCGACAGTATCTGTTGTCAGAACACCAAAACTAATCGGTATCCCGGTATCAAGAGAAACAGATAAAATCCCCTGACCGGCTGCTTCACAGACATAATCAAAATGAGGCGTTTCGCCACGAATAACCGCCCCCAAACAGAGAATACCATCTACCTTTTTTAGGGTAGCCATCTGTTTTGCAACAAGAGGAAGTTCAAAAGCCCCCGGAACGTGACAGATTGTAATATGCTGATCATCAACACCCTGCTTTAATAACGTCTTTAGAGCACCGCTAAGTAACGATTCTGTAATAAACTCATTAAAACGCGACACGACAATCCCAATGGTCACGCCCTGTCCACTAACATCGCCCTGAATAATTTTAGACATAATCCCTCCTCACTAGTCTGCCGATGGCAAATGCCCCATTTTCTTAAACTTAGTATCAAGATAATGCTTGTTATGCTGATTGGCTTCCACAAGCAATGGCACACGACGCGTAATCGTCAATCCATACCCCTCTAACCCTACTACTTTACGTGGATTGTTTGTTAATAATTGGATATGCTCGACACCCAAATCGAGTAAAATTTGAGCCCCAACACCGTAATCCCTCAGATCCGGAGGAAAGCCTAGTTCAATATTGGCTTCAACTGTATCTTTCCCTGAATCTTGGATCTGATAGGCCTTGATTTTATTCTCTAAGCCAATACCGCGACCCTCTTGACGCATGTATAACACAACCCCGCACCCCTCTGATTCAATACGGCTTAAAGCGGCACCCAACTGATCGCCACAATCACAACGAAGTGAATGAAAAATATCACCTGTTAAACATTCTGAATGCACCCGAACCATCACTTCACCCTGAGATTGAGGGTCCCCCTTTACGATGGCAACATGAATCTTATCGTTAAGCGTATCACGATAGGTTGTTAGTCGAAACTCACCAAATTTGGTGGGCATTTTTGCTGTTTCACCACGTTCAATAAAGGTTTCTTTCTTAATTCGATAATGGATAAGATCTTTAATCGTTACTATTTTTATATCATGCGTTTCAGCAAATTTAAAAAGATCGGCGCCTCTTGCCATGGACCCATCATCATTAATAATTTCACAAATGACGCCCGCTGGGGCTAAACCTGCCAGACGCGCTAAGTCAACAGCCGCCTCTGTATGCCCTGCTCGACGCAGAACCCCCATGGCACGTGCTCTCAGTGGGAAAATATGGCCGGGTGTATTCAAATCCGATTTTTGACTATTCGGATTAATGAGTACTTGAATCGATTTAGCCCTATCCGCCGCCGAAATACCTGTGCTCACCCCATGGGCCGGTGTCGCATCTACTGAGACCATAAAGGCCGTTCCCATGGCATCTTTATTAACAGAGACCATGTCTTTAAGTTCTAGCCGATCTAAAATCGTATCTGTTACAGGAACACAGACTAAACCCTTACCATATTTGATCATAAAGTTAATGGCATCTGTAGTCACGAAATGAGCAGCCATAACCAGATCCCCTTCATTTTCACGATCCTCATCATCTACAACAATAACCATCTTACCGTTAGCAATATCGGTAATACCGTCTTTTATCGTATTGAACCTTAAAGCCTTCTTTGTCATCACTAACTCTCTTTCTTTTGAGAATTGGCCGAGGTGGTATAGAACTTATGCACATATTTCCCTAGCAAATCAAATTCTAAATTAACCTTATCGCCTTCACGACGATATTGTAACACGGTCTGGTGAATCGTGTGAGGAATAAGGTGACAGGTAAAATACTTATCACCGACATCAACAACTGTTAAACTCATCCCATCGATACAAATAGATCCTTTAGGAATAAGAAAGGGGTCCCATTTTGAGTCAATCTCGATCTCTATTTCTCCCCAAGTATCAGTGGTCTTTAATCGCTTAATCAGGCCTGTATCATCCACATGGCCCGTGACAAAGTGGCCGCCTAAACGGCTAGACGGTGTTAGGCTTAATTCTAAATTAACATGATCGCCTTCTTTAATGGTGCCTATTGTGGTTTTGTTTAATGTCTCTGGCAAATAGTCAACCTGAAAGGCATCTTCCGCGCACTGGGTTGCTGTTGAACAAACACCATTCACTGCAATACTATCACCTGTTACATAAAGGGTCTTTAGTTGGGGGGTGTGAATGGTTAACTGTGTGCCTTCATCTAGGACAGAACAGGACGTCACCTTACCCATCGAATGAACAAGTCCTGTAAACATTATTTAGACTCTAGGCATTGACCTAGAATACCGTTAATAAAACGTGGCGAATCTTCAGTTGAATATCGCTTGGATATCTCAACTGCTTCATTCACCACAATCTTGTGAGGCGTATCTGTCTCAGTCAATTCATAAAGTGCTAAACGCAAAATACTCTTATCTACAGGCATAATACGATCAAACGACCAATCCTTAGATAATCTTTTTATGGTCTTATCAGCAAGTTCACGAGATTTCCAAGCGTTAGTCGCTAATAACGTTGCCCAGTCTTTTGTTTCTTTCTGATAGTCTGATGCTTCAATAAATACAGCTATAACATCTTGAATATTACATTGTTTTAATTCCGCTTGGTAAAGTGCCTGCATCGCTAATTTTCGACCTGTTGCCCGAACTCCCATTAAACAGTCACCTCAGATATCATTTCTGTCTCCACAAAACTCGTATCAAATTTACCTTTTATAAAAGTAGGGTTTGCTAGAACCAGCTCATGGAAAGGAATCGTCGTTGCAATACCATCCACAACAAATTCGCCCAACGCACGTTCAGCTCTAGCCAACGCTTCCTGCCGATTATTACCCCATACAATAATTTTTGCAAGCAATGAATCATAATTGGGTGGCACCTTGTACCCTGGATAAATATGACTATCCACTCGAACACCTGGTCCACCTGGCGGTAAAAACAATCGTATTTGACCAGGACACGGTGCAAACTGTCGTGTATGGTCCTCTGCATTTACTCTAAACTCAATAGCATGTCCTTTAAATCCGATATCATTTTGCTTGAGCGATAATTTATTTGTAGCGGAAATTTTAATTTGTTCTTTAATGAGATCAATTTGTGTAACCGCTTCTGTGACAGGATGCTCTACTTGGATACGGGTATTCATCTCCATGAAATAAAAATCACCATGTTTATCCGCTAAAAATTCAACTGTACCTGCGCCCTGATAATGAATTCCTTGAGCGGCTTTAATCGCTGCTTCAGCCATGGCGTTACGGGTTTTTTCAGTAATAAATGGTGACGGCGATTCTTCTATCAGTTTTTGGTGTCGACGCTGGATTGAACAATCACGCTCTCCTAGGTGGACAGCGTTTCCATCTCTATCAGATAAAATTTGGATTTCAACATGGCGTGGCTCTTCGATAAACTTTTCAACATAGACATCGCCGTTATTAAAGGCTGCTTCGGCTTCTTGAGTAGCCATACGATAAGCATTTAGCAATTCATCTGCTTGTCGTACAATACGCATCCCTTTACCCCCACCACCTGCAGAGGCCTTAATCATTAATGGATAACCTGTCTTGTTTGCCAGAGATTTTAACTCTTTTTCTGTTTCAATAATCCCGTCAGATCCAGGGACCACCGGCACTCCAAATGAGGCCATGGTCTTCTTCGCTTCACTTTTATTGCCCATTAATCGAATATTCTCAGGGGATGCTCCTATAAAACAAATATTATTGGACTCACAAACTTCACTAAACTGGGCATTTTCTGCTAAAAATCCATAGCCTGGATGGATGGCCTCTGCACCACTCACTTCAGCCGCTGAAATGATGCGTTTCATATTTAAATAACTTTGTTGAGGAACCGCTGGCCCAATACAAATAGCTTCATCAGCCATTCGAACGTGCAGTGACTCCTGATCAGCTTCAGAATAAACGGCTACAGTAGCAACCCCTAGCTCTTTACACGCACGTATAATCCGTATGGCAATTTCCCCTCGATTTGCAATTAAAACCTTTTCAAACACGATCTCACTCCTTTTGGCAATTTCAACAATGGGCCTATTTACTCTAGTGATATTCCAAAACCGTTAAACTTCTTTATATCGGCCCCATTATACCTTGAAGGAGGTTTAAGAAGAAGGGATAAAAAACAGATTCTGAAATAGTGATTTCAGCGTTTAATTGTACCTAAAAAAGGGAATAACACCTCCTGTAAGACAGGGTTAAAGCCGTCATGCGTGTTTCAGATAAATAATAGGGCTTTAGAACTTTCTCTAACTTAAGCACTGAGGAGATACCTCTATTGGAAAACCAAGAAGATACCAGCCCTGTCAATGAGACTAATGAGGACCTCATTCGACACTGGGTTCTTCATAAAGATGAACAAATGGGGTTGGAAGAACCTCCCAGCATTGTCCACCCTACCCCTAAAGAGCTAGGACCTGATCATACAAGTCATGGTCAAGTTGTTAAACTAACACTAAAGAAACTCCCCCCTGAACTTGTCCAACAAACAACCGATCTCATCCAACTACAACATCAATGGCACTACTTTAGTATTCAGCTATGGAACTCGTTTGTATTACCATTTTGTCATAATAAACCAGTACAAGCTCCTCCAAAAGAACCGTCTGAATCTATAAACGATACGGATCCGACTGACTCTACAGACATCAATGATTCATCTCCCAAAGAGGGTCATAACCCTGAGAACGCTAAGGAAACACCCTCCATACCCATTCTAAGTAATGATGACCGTTACAACCTTATTTTCGACATAAAAGCTGACTTAGATGAGCTTCTTAACAGTCAACTTATTACAACGAAACAATACTTCTTGACCTCACTCCAAGAAATGGTTAAACCGTTGGGAAAATGGATACGAAAAGGCCTCCAAAATGCCTTTAAAGCAACGAATTCTGATTTGGCACTATTTACAACAATCATGTCTATATTCAAAACAGATCTTAATCTAGACCCTTTTAACCCCCTACCTGATAGGACAGCGGAGAATCGCCATTCACTTTTAATAACACTCTACACATTACAAGACAAACGACGCTTGTTACTAAAAACTATTCAAACACCACTTTCTTTAGAAGATACAACAGTCTGGGATCGTATCATTGACCAACTTTGCCTACTTAAACATATGGACACTCTCATTAACACTCTCATTGGTCAACTAAACACATTATTGTTAGACAACCACCTTGATGACAAAGATGAACTAAATTTTATCTCACTTGTGCTTGGTTATGGCCACACCCTGTTTCATATTGGAAAAACCATTCAGTCACTCTTAATAGCTGCATCAACCGAACAGAAGTTGGCGTTTACCTTTCTTCTTCTTCGGTTACCTTATCATAGGACCCTCTTACAAGATCACTTCAGTTCGATTAGAACCAAATGGGAAAAGGAACAACGTCATTGTTACAACATCCCTGATCGTATCCAAGCACAAGCCTACCTTAATGACGAACCCATTCTGAATCAATGGGCACGCCCCCTTCTTAGGGCCCTCATTAAAGACGATTATGAGACCTTAGAAACCCTTATTCGATCACATAAAGGAGAAGCCCTTTACTTTAAAGAAGCCACCCGAAAAACTGAGCGTTGGAAACAACACGAGTTCTATACCCTTGACGGACTCATCCATGTCCTCCATCAAACCGCTATCCATGTGACGGGTGCTTCCAATGAAGACATAGATGAGAACGACACCTCTTAAGGCTTTAAGGGCTCTCGTTCAAAAACCTGTTCAAGGCCTGAAAAAACAATGGATTATGTGTATAGACATCATTATGGGCACCCTTCAATGTATACCTTGCTTTAGGCTCATTAGCCGCTTCATATAACGCTGACGACATCTCATAAGGGGTAATCTCATCATCAGGGCTATGGGCAATCAATACGGGGGCATTAACCTTCTCTATCGCTTTAAGAGCATCCATTTCGTGGGTTGTCCAAATGAAGGGATGAAACATCCCTGCCGTATAGGCCTGTACCATCGCCTTTACTGTACTGAAGCTTGATATAGAAATAAGACGATTCACCTTATTAACGGCACATAACTGGATGGCCACGTTGGCGCCTAAGGAATGGCCCATGACATTGATATGTTCAGGACGATAGCCTTTTGTTTGTGTCAAAAAATCGTAAGCTGCCTGCGTATCTAAACGAATGCCTTTTTCTGAAATGCGACCCTCGCTAAGACCGTATTGTCGATAGTCCATCACAAGAATATCCATAGGAAAGGCATAAAGACGACTTATGAGATCCACCGCATCACCTATATTTTCGTTATTCCCATGAAAGTATAAGAGGACAGACTCCGACTCCGGATGATCCAAATACCATCCTACTAGCGACACATTATCGGACGTAAGTATGGTGACTGTCTCATATGCCAGGCCTCTGTCAGCGGGGGTGGCTGCCAATGTTTTAAGCGCTGTATTATAAACCGCTGGAAAGAGCGATGCCTTCTCAATCATCGGCATCATAAGAAAATTGAACCCTAAAAAAGTGGCTAATGTTATGACAAAAATGCTCATATCTTCCATATTGTATCATCCAAAACTGATAAAAGGACTTCCTTAGTAGACACTGTCACTTGGCCCCTTGTAAAAACGAAATGGACAATTTAGTTGAGACGACGACACTTTCGGCTATGTGATAGAATTTTCTGTCTATTCTCAGTAAAATAATCATTACACAACGTACACTGGTCCTTAATCCATCAACCGTTGCTTATAGTCAGATAGAACAGGTCATCCTGGTACAGGCGTCTCCGTAAACGATGGCTAAATACACCGTGAATGGCGTTGCTTTTATTGGCCGAACGTTTGATGATTAGGGATTTCTGAGTCCCAAGTTTCTGGCACAAAATATGAAAAATGGATTGAGATTGCGTTTAGATTGGAGTAAGAGATAGACATGAAAAAGGAGGGAAATGATGAAACTGAATAAGAAATCGTTACTAAAAGTGGCCATAATCTTGCTAGTAGCAGGTTACGTGATTAACATAAGTAAAGACCCTCAGGTGATTGCACTTATTTTTTTAATAATTGGTGCAATATACATGGAGAATTTTAATTTACAGAAACAACTACATTATGTTGAGGAGAAGGTTGATAGAG
>CAZIOF010000174.1:0-4913 GCA_964540745.1 uncultured Candidatus Marinamargulisbacteria bacterium | reverse complement strand
AAGCCTTGCCTACTGAATCGTCTATCTTATCAAATGGGACGGTCACAACCATCGCCCTTCAATCTCAGGCTAATTCAACGCTTAGTTCGGTTACCTTCCGTAATAACCTGAATGCCGAAAAAGTCCTTCTTAATACCGTTTCAGATACACTAACTAGCCAAGGGCCTGACTTTTCCTTCAGTTACTACGATCGGGACTTAATGCCCACAAGTACGCTTGAAGATATAGCCCTTGTTAAACTTAGCTTTACCGTTTTGAGTCAGGATAAACGTATCCCTTATTCAGAATCGTTCATTTTGGAGCATCCCCATGCCCTGTTCAACTAGCCGTAACGGTTTTAGTTTATTCGGGACCGTCCTTTTCGTCTCCATATTACTCATTCTTGGAACAGGATGGACTGTCCTTACCTTCAATGAAAACCAAACCTACTGGGATACAGTGAATCATCAACGTCTCCGCTACTTAAGCAAAACTGGGCTCTCTCTCACTTACGATAATATCCTTAACGCCAGCCCTATTAATGCGTCCTATACTTTAGATGAGGGCGCTATTGACATAATCGGAGCATCTCGTATACAACTGGCCTTTACCATGATTCCGCCGCCTGATCACCTTTCAATAATTCCTCTTGAAAGCCTCTTAAATCTCGAAGAATTCACCCTTATTAGTTGGACCCCTTCTACAGCGCCTAATTCATACAGTCTAACCATTCCCTCCTCACTTACATTTTCTGATACAACACACTCTCAAGACTTCATCGCTTATCATGAAACGGGTACATCTCTAACCACTAGATTCCAGAGTCTCACCTTTCTATGGACCGCTCATCAAACTATCGATGATCCAAATACGTTGTTAACCATGTCTGAAACAGAGTTAAATGCACTTGCTTATTCACGTCTGACGGAACAAAACAATCTTTATACCGCTAATGGCTATTTTGATATACCTTCCATTGAGATTTTTAATATGATTTTCAAGGCTTACCCACTATTCCAAACGAATCTCTCTATAGATGTCTCCCGTAACGGTCTCCATCATAATCGTGTCAAAACCCTTTTTGAAACACAAAAATTATCCGATAATATTGGACTTACATCTCAACCAACATCTTTAGAAAATCAATTATCATTTATCCTAACAAACGATCATGACACACTCCCTCAAGTAATTGATAACCTAGCTACTATCACCACTGATCTAGACGCGGATATCTCTATTATTGATATCCAATTAACAGAACAACACCAAAACGTCTCTGAAAATGTGACCTATTCACTTTTCACGTTGACTGATCCATCTATAGTTAATAACTATACCCTTATTAAGCTCAATCCCATTGGCCTTTCCCCCATCAATAGCATCCCCCCTGTCTATTCTTTAGATATTACCTACAATATGCCTATAACCTCCTTTACTGGCCAACTATATCTCTATTTTCAGGACGGCTCCTACAGGGCTGTCCCACTTGAATCCACCTCATGATAAAAAACAGATCGTTCTCACATATGATGCAATATCTCACCAATAGGGTTTCCTTTATACCGATGTTTCAACAGCTACTCAAAAACAAATTTCGTCACAAAAAACCTGAATTAGGGTGTTCTTTTGATGGCAACGATGTGATCATTACCCAACATCAAAAAACAACCAAGGGCATTATTATAGAAACGATTCTTCATTATAACGGGCAGGACAACAAAACCCCTTATAAAACCCTTGAAACCGCTTTAAAGCAACTGCCAAAACAAGCCCTTAAAGGACTCTCTATTCAATGTCTTGTTCCTTCAGATAAATGCACCCTAAAGACCCTTAAATTACCCAAACGCCTTCAACCAAAGGATATTCGACTTGCCATTGCACACCAACTTAAAACAGACCAGTTCCACTATTGGGACTATGACCCCCTTGTTATCCCTGATCATCCCGATAATCTCTATATCATCACCATCATCGACCCCCACTATGTAGACACATTAACGACCTGTTTTGAACAGGCTAACGTCCTGATCCATGCTCTCATACCTGAGCCCCTCTTATTTCAACAACTCTATGACCATCGTCTTATTCAAATTCCGGATGAACATAACTTTGTTGTAGCGGATATGGATAATCAATCTCTTAAATTAACGCTTTATCAAGACAGGAAGCCTATTCTTTTTCGTCAACTCAAACACTCATTCCCTGAAAATAGTGTGATTGATGAAGCAAAACGACCCCGAAAACAGTTTCCAAAACATCTTCATACCAGTTGCTCTGATTTAGCCGCTAACATTATCACGTCTCTCCAGTATTTTGAGAAAGAAAGTAAGCTTACTGTAAAGACCTGTTACTTATTTGGGCATTTAATGGCCTTTAAAGGCTATGAAGCACCTTGGCAGTCAGCACTAAAACGCCCTGTCATGATCCCCGAACTCTGTTCGGATCGCTTAACCTGCAGCTCCATCGCTAGTATTTACTTATCATCAAAAGCGCCCTGGTCCGCTACCACAAGTCCTTACTATAAAACTGTCGCCACTGGGATTAAACGCCCCTTATTTAAAAAACTTCAGTTATTACCTATTACCCATCGTCAAAAGAAAACGGAGCGCCTCGGCAAGGTCCTTCTTAGTATTGGTATCCCTGCCCTAGTCATCTACATCACCTGTTTCACACTTATCTACAACCAGCGCGCAACCAACGCTAAAGCGCGTTTAGACCGAGTCACATCACGCTATGATAATTATCATAAAGACTACCTGAATACTAAAGAAAGTATCGAAAAAGACCGGGCCACACGGGACAAAATTAGTACCATCCATGATAAACTTATTCAACATTTTCCCATAGGTGATTTTCTATATCACTTAAGTACTATCAATACAGAAGAGCTCTATCTAAAAACCATTACTATTTCAGATGATAAATTACGACTAAGAGGCAATATCATCAACCAATTTAAGTCCACCATATTTCCAGCATATTTGAGTGATATAAAACGGTTCCCACACTTACATTCCGTTAATTACAGTATCGAAGAGCAAAAAAAAGAAATTCTGTCACAATTCCTGGTTCAAGCAACCTTAATGACATACACTCCCCCAGCACCAGTCGTAACAGCGACTATTCAACCTGCGTCCATAAAACCCGCTATCACTCCTATCATAACCACACCCAACACTAACGTTCCCGATAGCATGCAACTCTCCTCACCCCTATTGCCTAACAGTATTGTTGAACAAACCTCTTCGACTATGACAAAGACTATCACTAGCTCACCAGTATCGAAGCCAAAAAACGATAAGCCTCAGCATCTATCCCAGCCGCCCTCATTACCTAAGAATACAACTGCTCAATCTGGGACTGTCTATCGCGTCATTGTGGGTGCGTTTCAAGAAACAAGGCCTGCAACACAATTAGTAAAAGCCTTATCAAAATCAGGTATTTCAGCCTTTATTCGCATTGACAAAACACAACAACCCCGTCTATTTAAAGTACAATCAGGTGCTTTCCAAACAAAAGAACAAGCCGACAGTCACGTCTCTGATTTATCCCATAAAGGCTATGAGCCTGCCATTGAGGTCTTCTAATGCCATTTAATCTGTCTCAAATTAAAGACTCTCTATTAAATCGACTAAAACCATTTCGGTTCTGGCTATCTAAATGGTCTTTTAAATCCCTTTTTCTTGTCTATCGCAGCCCTATAATGGCTATCCTTGGGATCCTGATTCTTGCTCTAATTCTTAATCAATGGGTTCTTCAACCACAAAAAATAGCATATATTACCCTATCTAAAAAAGAAAATCTGTTAAAACGGAAACTTAAAGGCTATAAACGTGAACAACGACGGTTTAAGCAACAAGAACAGGCACTAAAGGATCAACAACCCCTTATTCAAAGCTATTACGCACTCATGGATGACTATACCCATTATATAGATACCCACTTCGTCTCAAATCCACGCTTCAAGGATATTACATTTTCTAAAATTAAACTCAACCATATTCAACGGCTCTCTAAGGAAGAACGACGTCTCTTATCTAATATTAGTAAACACCAGCCAAAAAAACGAAAAAGACGCCAAAAAATAAAACTTCTTTTTTCAAAATATGAATTAAGCATGGTCCTTGAAGGCGAATACCCGCTACTTGGCTTTTATCTGGATAGTATCCAAAAGATTCCTGTTCAATTTCAATTTAACTCACTCAAGCTGACGCCAAAACCGGAGTCTTCTCGCCTTAAAATGGCCTTATCCCTGCGATTTTATATCCCTAAACTAGAAGACCCCGATAACTAAAAAGGTATTGGCACACTGGGGCTCAAACTCTCTCTTGGACTCGCCACTCTCGTACTAGAAATAGATACAAATTCTTGAACTGGGTAAGCCCTTATTACTGATAGAAGTATATTTATAAATATACGACCTGAATTGTCTAGATCGTGTTAATCTAACGACTTAAAGCGTATTATTCTATCAAAGTGTATCGGAAATTCAAGTCTCTATATCAGACTGATTATTATAAGAACCTATTCCGACTAATTATCGCCTTCATCATTCGTTATTTTTATGATGTTCAAGATCTACTTGGTCGTCTGATAATTCAGAAATCATGACCGCATTAATGGGATCATCCAAATATAACTGATCAAGATAGGAAAACCCTGTCTTAGCCGCTTTTAGTTGAATGTAATACTGGTAGTTGTTACCCACCTTAACCACTTGAACGGTAGAATCCTCGTGGTATGGACTTTTTGTTTCTGAACTTGGATCCCAATAGAATAGATTGAGCTTTTTCTGTAGGATATCAACCGTGATTACCACTGGATTTTCGGTTGTTGGTCTTTCTAAAAGACCTTTCTCAAATCCCATAGCCACACCCACAACTATTGCTTTAGAATTTAGGACATGGAGCGACTTCTGAACATTACCATGA
>CAZIOF010000173.1:0-22927 GCA_964540745.1 uncultured Candidatus Marinamargulisbacteria bacterium | reverse complement strand
GAGATGTGCCTCCTATAGAATAGAGCAAGACGAGGAGGTCGGGTTAGTGGGGGGGTAAGGGTTGTTTCGGTGGTAATTGTCATCCTAAGGTGGTTGGGGAGTAAGGTGTTATATCGCCGGTAATGTGCATCAAGAATGCATGTAAGGTCATTGAATGAAGGTTTATACCCAGCACATCGCAAGAATATTGTTATAAGGGATTTTAGCGATAATGAATCACCGACACGTTCAGATTGATTAACGAGAGTATTATAGAGTTTCTTGCGAGTGAGGCAGGTTTGGAGATAGTTAGTACGTGGTAATGATTGGTGAGTTGGTATATAAAGCGTTGACCGAACAATAGCTGGCGAAATGATAGATGATGACTTCTTCCAGGCGTCTATTCCTGTCCAAAAATAGCTAATCATTATATTTTGGCGTAGCTGGTTAGAATTATCTTGAGGGGTATGATAACGGTCAACTGTAACCTCAGTCAAAATTGGTTTGGGTAACACAAGCGGCGGAATATCGTCCATTGAAAATAGGGATATTGGTAATTCAGGGTGTTGAATCATAAAATTGTCCAAAGCGGGTATTTAATCATAGATTTGGGATTGGGTAAAGATGATAGTTACGAGGGATTCAGGTCGCTGAACAAAGGGGGATGCAACAGGGCAGGTACAACAGGTGAAGACTAGGGGGGAGAACGGGCCTTAAGTTACGGATAAGGGCTCTGTGAGCGTTTGTCCGTAATAAGTGCAAGGAAAGTGGCTATGTATAAGGTAATAGCGTGCCAAGTGAAAAATTTGAGGGATCCGGATAGATAGCCTCCAAAAACGATAATTATCTATTTTGATTTATTTAGGCCTCACAGATCTGGCTGGAGACGAATCTAGCTGTGTGCCGAAGGGTTTTTTTAGTTTAGATTTGAGGTTTGCTATAAGGGTATTGATGTCCTCAAGTATTTTGTCACCATTTTGTTTTCGTTCTGATTCAGAGGAAAGAGTGGCGTTTAATGTTCGTTCTTTGCTACATAGATCGTTATAGCTAGCTAGTTCATTGACATAATCAGTCTGACAGTGCTCTGTTTTATTCTTGGCGATAGTTTCAGCCTTTTTTGCGTTTTCGTATTCTGTTTTTGCAAGATCTGTACGACGTTTTGCTTCAGATAACAGTCTCTCTGATTCCTTATGAGATTCCTTTTTATTTTGTACGGAATTCTGAGCTTTTTGTGTTTGACGTCTTGCTTCTGTGAGTTCTTTTTTTGTTTTTGTCATTTCGGATGCTAATGTTGACCTAAGGGATTCAAGCCGGTATTTTGACTGAAGCTGTCTATCATAGTTAGTTTTATACACAGGGATTCTTCTTATGCTTTCTCGAAAATTAGTTAATTCATCACGGGTCTCAAATTCAAACAGTTGTTCACCCCGTGGATCCGCAGACATGCTTGCTAAATAGTCTAAAAACGTCGGTGTTAAGATATCTGATATTTTGTTTAAATCCTTTACCAAATAAGCAGGCCATTTTTCACAACGACGAAAAGCTTGTCTAAACAGGTAGGTCTTATCGTGGGGACTAGTAGGGTCTAGCTTACCGAAAATAAAGGGTGTATCACCAATGCCATTAATCATGGTTTTGATAATCATTTTACACGTAGCTAATTGTTTAAAATACATGGTCCAGGCTAAGGGTGATGATCCGTTCATTGTTTTGAAAGGAGCTTGGCGCTCTTGAATGCAGAGTCTTGTGTGAGTAAGGTAAGCGTTAATAACTTCATTGCTGTCACACGATCGAAAAAATATCTTGATATTAGATGCAACCGTATAATCATGGAATATGTTGGCTAATAGTGTCGTCTTAGTTGTTTCATCTGCCGTTGGTTGTGCTACTGCTGCTGCTGCTGCTGCTGCTGCTGATTGAGACGCACCTGGTTTATTAGAAGACTGTCTGAGGTCGGGGGAGTTCGGCGGAGTGCCTGCTAATGAGCCAGGGGTTGGTTTTTGGGGTGTAGAAGACTCGGTATCTGTTTCAATTTGAGAAGGTCGACGTCTCTCAGGTTGACTAGGGACTAAACGAATCATATGTGTAGTAGATCGTTCACCACTCTTGAGTGTAAATCTTACTCGACGCCCGTCTTGAGGGTTCGGCCCACGAGCAGCTGCTCTAGGAGCAGGTTCAGGACCACGAGCAGGTTCAGGACTACGAACAGGTTCTCTACGAGCGGGTCCGGAACTACGAGCGGGTTCGGCACTACGAGCAGATTCAGGTGTAGAATTGTCCGTGCGGAGTTGAGATAGGATAGATAAATCGTAGGCACCTTGTAATTCGGCGATACCGTGTAATTCGCTGACACCGTAATAATAATTCGCCGAACTTATGGGCTCAGGTTTAACAGCATTGTATGTATGTGGTAGGTTCTGATTCGGATCTCCCCCTGCGCAGGTTGGATCAGGTACTTGACTAAGGTCATATCCCTCGGGTCTTGGGGTATCTTGTCGTGCTGGAGGGGCGCTGTATCCTGAGGCATCTGATCCGAGATCAGAGGGTCTGTATTCGAGATTATAGGGGCTCTCTCTATGTGCAACTGTGATGCCTAATTGGAGATCGCAGGAGCTGGGATATGTGGAATATCCTGAGGCACTTGAACTGCCTTGTGAGTTCTCGGTACGTCGGCGTTTAACTGTAGGTGAGGTGCTCGATGGTATTGGACTAACAGGTCTTGGGTGAATTGATGATGGCATGGTGTTTATATCCTTCCTTTTTTTAGGCTCATCTTTTTGCTCATTCTATTTCCGAATATCTAAAGTAAGTATTTATTTTGATGATTATAGCAGTTGTTTGATAATGTTCAATTCAAATAAATGAATATTGATAGTTTTTAAAATATTAAAATTGAATGAAATGTGGGCTTTTTTAGACGCAGAAATATTACAATTTAATAGCTGAAAGGGAGGGGGTGTGATACTCTTAAAACATGCGTTTTTTGATGATGTTAGCCCTGATGGTAACGCTCATGGCCGCTCAAACATGGGGTGACGACCTTTTTGGTTCAGCCCAGCGTTGGGTATTGGTTTGGGAGCCAGGTATTCCTGTAGAAACGCGGGAACGTGAGCTCGCTGTGCTGCGGTTTCAATCACTTACAGAGAGGACGAGTGCGCCTATTCAGGTGTATTGGTCTGAGACGCCTTTATCAACATATGCCATGCGATCATTTTCTAACTCAAATATGTGGATACATACCATGGAGCCTGATTGGGTTTATGAGGCGTCTAAAATTCCAAATGATCCGTATTTTGGTGAACAATGGGGGGTACTTAATCAGCATCCTTTAGGGAAAGAAGGACAAGATAGCCATGCAACAGAGGCCTGGGATGACTTGACAGAGTCTAATGACGTGGTGATTGCGGTCATTGATACAGGGGTTGATTATCATCATCCTGATATGGCGGCTAATCTATGGGAAAATAGTGATGAAGTACCTGGTAACGGCATAGATGATGATAACAATGGTTACATCGATGATGTCTTGGGTTGGGATTTTGTAAATCAGGATCCGGATCCCATGGATGATAATATGCCGGTATATCACGGCACTCATGTAAGTGGTGTCTTAGGTGCTGTTGGAAATAATCATACGGGAATTTCAGGGGTGAATTGGTCCACTAATGTTATGGCGCTTAAGGGATTGTCTCAGCATGGTAGGGGCTATGTGTCTGAACTGAGCCAAGCGATTATTTATGCTGTGGATAACGGCGCAGATATTATTAATGCGAGTTGGGGTGGATCGAGGTCGTCAACCGTGATGCGGTATGCCATTGACTATGCAGAAAAGAAGGGGGTGTTGGTTGTCGCTGCAGCTGGCAATTCAGGGCAGTTGTTAACAGATAAAAACATGTCGTATCCAGCGGGTTATGATAGTGAGGCGGTTGTGTCTGTAGGCGCGTCAGACCCTCAGGATCAATTGGCCGTTTTTTCTAATTATGGGATGGACGTGGATTTAGCTGCCCCTGGCGTTGATATTTTAAGTTTATCTGTGGATGAAGGGTATCAACGCTTATCAGGAACCTCTATGGCGGCACCGTTTGTGGCCGGTGTATCGGGTTTGCTTAAGCAAAAAAATAATGCGATTCAGGCACCACGCTTAAAAGAAGCCTTGTTAGAGGGTGTTGATCAGATAGCGCGTTTAGATCAGCAAGTGAAATCAGGAGGGCGCTTAAATGCCGCCCAGTCCCTAGCCTTGATTCCAGAAGCGATCAATTTCCAGGACAAACAGACCGTGATGAGCTATTATTATCGCTATAGATATCATAAAAGGAGATAAATGATGATGAGGGTTTTATATATAACGTTAGTAGTCTTAATCAGTCTCGTAACAATTGAGGCCAAAGAAAAAAAAGAGCAAGAAACAGTTCGTTTTTATTCTTTGGAAAAGGAATATGTGCGTAAGCAAACAAAGGAATTTAAATTTAAATTAGCAAAAGCGCTAGAAATAAAACCCATTGTTGAACCCATGCTCTCTATTTATGGCAGTATTTATGTGAATGAAAAAGATAATACGATTTTTATTACGGATACGTCTGAAATGGTCAAAGAGATTAGTAGCGTGATAAAAAAATTAGATGTGCCGGGTCTAGAAGCAGGCGGAAATCTTGAGTCCAAGGTGATCCAGTTAAAATATCAATCGGCGTCAGACATTAAAGGGCTTATTCAGCACAAATTATCTCAAGACGGTGTTATAGGGTCTATTGGATATGCCAATGGCTTTGTTGTGACAGATATTACGAGTAAAATTCGTGAAGTAGAAAAGCTCGTTCAGACACTAGATATTAAAGCTGTACATATTGGCATTGATGTTACTGCAATTGAATATAACGTGGAATCTCTAAGTAAAGTGGGTATCGATGCACTTGAACTATTACGGCAGCCCTTAGAGTTAAATATGTCTATGAGTTCTGAATCTGCAATCAAAACCGTTCTTGATGGACAGTTCAAGATAAGTGAATTAATTGATGCCTTGCAAAAGGATGGTGGGGGGACCGTATTGGCACGGACAACTCTTGTGACTAAAAATAACAAATATGGGGTCATAGAAACGATGGAGCGCGTGCCAGGTCTTATCACAAATGGCAATAATCAAACCTATAAAGAGCTCACTGGCTTTCGGCTATCCGTTCAACCTCTTGTGATGGAATCAGGTTATATTAGTCTCAACGTAAAACCTTATATTATTGATTTGACAGGTTGGACACCCAAAGGCGAGCCATTAACCTTTTTGAGGACGATGCAGACAGAGGTCGTCGTGAAGTCAGGTGACCATTTTGTGTTAGGTGGCTTACAAAAGTCAGAGAAGGTATCTGTTCGAAAAGGGGTTCCTGTACTGTCTTGGATTCCTATTGTAAATCTGTTATTTTCTCAAAATACGGAGGTTAAGGTGACTCGGGATGTCTTGATTGTGATTCGACCGTATATTTTAGGGATAGATAATCCTCTTTCTGAACTTGATGGCAAAAAGATGAAGGCCTTTGAACAGGAATTTAGTGACTAGATAGGTTGTCTTCGTTGGGGGCATTTAAGTTTACTTAACAAAAGTTACCCGAACAGTAAGTGAAGGGTGATGCAAAAAGACCCTGTTTACGAATAAATTTATTAAATAATAATAATTAAACATTTGAAATTTTGAGAGAACTATTAACATGTATACGCTCCAGTACATCTTGACCAATAACGATACAATCAAGGTTGTTAATGCCCCCCTTTTAAGTCTGAGGATTTACTGTATTGTATTTAATAAAAATAATCAAATAAGTATTTTATAAAAAAAATAATTATATAAAGAGACGGGTGGAGAATGGCCCTTTATAGAAGTATCAGATATGATTATCCGTAGCCATAATTTAAGATAAGGAGAAGGACGATGCGTTTATTACATATAATGTTAAGAGTTGGCGATTTAGATCGCTCTATAGTTTTTTATGAGAGTATGTTTCATATGAAGGTGTTACGTCGAAAAGACTATCCTAAAGGACGCTTTACCTTAGTTTTTATGGGGTATGGGGATGAAACTACAGAAACGGTGCTCGAGCTTACCCATAATTGGGATACTGCGTCTTATGATATAGGAACGGGGTATGGGCATGTGGCTATTAGTGTGCCAGATGTTTATAAAACTTGTGATGATATCCGCTCAAAAGGGGGACGTATTATACGTGAACCAGGCCCTATGAAAGAAAGCACAACAGTCCTTGCTTTTGTTGAAGATCCAGATGGCTACAAGATTGAACTCTTGGCGCGAGGGTAAAAAAAGCGCATAATAGGCACACATTATGAAAGACTTTAAGGAGGTTATGATGACAGAAACAGCAATAACAGTGGTAATGACCACATCTAAAGGTGAGATAACGTTACGATTATTTGATAAAGAGGCGCCGCTAACAGTAAGTAACTTTATTAATTTAATCAAACGCGGCTATTATGATGGCTTAACGTTTCATCGTGTGATTGAGGAGTTTATGGTCCAGGGTGGTTGTCCTCAAGGGGCAGGAACAGGTGGCCCAGGGTATCAGTTTGATGATGAGTGTACAGACGAACGTCGTCATGATAAGCCGGGTGTACTATCCATGGCCAATGCAGGACCTGGAACCAATGGAAGCCAATTTTTTATTACCCACGTGGCCACACCTTGGTTAGACGGAAAGCATACGGTGTTTGGCGAAGTCGTAAGTGCCTCAGATCAAGAGGTTGTAAACGCTATTGCACAGGGCGATATCATAGAAAGTATTCGTTATGAAGGTGATACAGCCTCATTAGATGAGGCCCATGGTGCTGCTGTTGCAGCTTGGAACGATATTTTGACAGAAGAAATAGCTGACCTCAAACCAGTGGGGTAAAGGGGCTGCTATTAAGCGGTAACACGGCCCCATGTGGGTATGCCTGGGGTACTGATAAGCGCTAATGGTTGATCTGAAGGAGCCCCCATGACTGCACCAGCACGCGTAAGGCATTCAGTCATCCTTACGTGTGTATGGATGTAAGCGAGATATAAGGGTGACTTATTTGGGTGCAATGGTGAAGATGAGCGGGTGAGTAGATTAAGATCGGCGCCTGCTGTGATGAGCGATTGTGCAACAATAGAGTTGTTATAGATAGCACATAGATGTAAAAATGATCGACCACGTCGGTCTTGGAACAGTACGAGTATAGGATTAGACTCAATTAGAGACGTAAGTTTACATTCAGCTTCAGGAGATAAGATTTCTTTAGATAGTTCGTTAACCAATAGATTTCGTTCTGGGAGTAGATGGGAAAGTATATACTGTTGGATAAAAAAATGGAGAGTATCACTGTCAATATCACGATTCGTAGGGATATCAAATAGCTTGAAAATACTGACCGTATAGCGCGGAGGTTGTTGGGGGCCCTTTGAATTGGTGAAATAGTACAGGTCTATAATGGCCTGTTGCTGATCAACAGTTAGGGGTAGGTGGCTAGCCTCTAACTGAGAATAGCTAGCGTTAATGAAGTCACGTCTATTATCAAAATATTGTTGAGAGAAACGTTCATTCCGGCCATTGTTAGCGTGACGTAATTGAAACGTTTCAGGTAAACGACAGCGTCTATCTACTGTAGGTGTGCAATGATGTTTGAAATGGTCTAGCATAGCATATTCTGCTGTAGGAATAGTGTTGTTGGGGTTGTATTTGTAATAGTACTGGCTGAGTAAGGATGTAACGAAGGACTGATTCATGGTAGCTTGGCAGGTGCTAAAAAAACGAGCCATATCCTCTAATGATAAAAAAGATTGAACATGAAAAACTAACTCAGGCGTGTTTACCCAATAGGGGGTAGATTGTGGATCTGAGGGTTTTGACCAATTTGGGCGTAATGAGGCTAGTATCTTTCGCATAAGTTATCGTTTCCTTAGTGATATTAAGTGATGGAACAATCTCAATCCCTAGTAAGAAGGGTGTTAGGGTCAGGTATTTATATGCATAAATAGCGTGCTTTTTTAAGACATCGGATTATAAGTTAATTTGAATTAACAATCAACTAAATTAATCTTTTGTAATATTGTTGTTAAAGACCAATAGTATTTATTAAGACCAGATAAGACAACTACTTTTTTTAGGATCAATTTTAAGAAGACCCTTTGGGCAGCTAAAGTTTTTAACAATTCCGCCGATAGTAGCGTGTTCATTTATGAACAACCAATTTAGGGCAGGTGTTTGGCTATTATGGAGATCCTTAGAGGCCCAAAACCCTATAAGGTATCCGTTGAGTGCAGGGTAGGTAATCGTAGGCAGTGTCTGAAGTTGATGAGGAAGAGCGACTGCCGGAAAACCTTGGGGTTTAAATGAGGCCAGTATCAGGTTTTGGAAATGGCCCTTGAGTTCGATGGCATAGAGGCCTGTTTTGAAACCAATATGGTGAGCAAGGACCTCTTCCAACGTGGTATAGCTGATGGGTTCTGTAAGGGTGAGTATACGTTTAGGACGAAAAGAGCTGACCCGTGCGTAAGGGGTGGTGAGGTGGGTGTCAGCGGTAGTGATATGGTGATCAGGGTGAAGATGGTAGGTGTGGTTGTTGTGTCGAACAAAGAGTCCTTCCAGGTTATGGAGAAGGCCAAAACCAAAATCACCTTCGAGGGTGTCTAAGGGCCAATGTCCTTTGAAGTAGCCATGCTCTAGGAGTGAGTTTGGATTATAGGCCATCAATTGGTCTAGGCCCGTACTTTTCTTGTTGAAGTGTCCTATAACTAGAATGAGAACAGCGATAAGTACCCATATGCGATAGGACCGAAATGATTTAGAGAGAGACATCATAGCTTAAGTGTACCAAGGCTAAGAAGTGTTTTCTAGGCGTTGGGTCCAAAGTAGCTGGCGTAGCAGGTAGGGGTTTCCCAAATTCGTACTTCGCTTAAGGTAAGATGGGCGGGGATATGAGGAGAAAGACGGTCATAGAAAAAGGTAGCCACCAGTTCGGCACAGGTTTGGGTATCTAGAATATCATTGAGGTGACGGTGGTCCAGTTTATCGATAATCGTTTGAAGATGAGATTTGAGATCTTTAAAATCAATGAGTAGCTTGGTTTTGGGGTCCAGTTTTTGGCCACGAACAAAGACTTGTACCCGATAATTATGGCCATGGAGACGCGCACAATCGCCCTCGTAATTATCGAGGATATGGGAGGCTGAAAAATGTCGTTCTACCATAACTTGCCACATAACAGGCAGATTGTAGCATAACTCGGTCACGCCGATAAGAATATTTCGTTATAAACAGACATATGTTAGACTGCCTCTATATGTCTAAAGACGTTTCACCAGCCCAGTTTATGAAGGCCATGTCCGGGAAACATCTCATTTTTTTTGATGGCGTGTGTGGGTTATGTGATCGCCTTGTCCAGTGGGTTGTGAAACACGACGAAAATCGTGTCTTTTGTTTTGTGTCTTTACAATCTGTTCTTGCACGAACCTTCAGTGACCCCTATGGCATTGAGCAAGATGACTTAAAAACCTTAGTGCTTGTGACCCATTTGGGGACTGAGCGCGAATCTGTTTATCGTCGTTCAAAGGCGGTGGGCTTTATTTGTCGCCAATTACCGGGTTACAGATGGGTTGGTTTTTTATTACGTATCGTGCCTACATTCTTGGGTGATATAGGCTATAGGATAGTGGCCTCCATTCGGTATCGTTTGTTTGGTGTTTTAAATGAATGCCCACGTCCAAAGTCAGAAGACTTAGATCGTTTTTTTATCCATTAATCTGCTTATTGATCCAGGATAGAAGATCTTGGAAGATTTCTAATCGATTTGTTTCATTGAGACATTCGTGTCGTGCTTCGGGATAAAAATGATGGGTGATGCTCTGATGACCATTGGCTTTATAGTGTGTTATAAGCTGTTTGACCTGTTTCGTTTGCTTGCCTAAGGGACAATGGGTACCAGATATAAAGTGGAGAGGGATATGGATGGGAAATCGGTTTAAATACTTGGCTTGATAGAGTTGATGAAGCCCTGAAAAGAGTTGGTGGAAGAACCGAATAGAGCAAGGGAACCCGCATAACGGATCCTGAATATAGTCATGTACAATATTGGGGTCGCGTGAGAGCCAATCATAGGGTGTTTTTGGATTTGGAAGATGGGTGTTGTACTGGCCAAAGACAAGATGATTTACCAATGGTGAATGAAACATGGCTGATCGGAAGAATAGAAGGCTTCGTGTAAACCATTTTCCAAAAAGGGTTAATAAAGGGGGTTCGTAGGAAGTGCCAGATAGAATAAGGCCTTGTATGGACCATTGATAGGCAATGCATGCGGTTTGGGCGATATAGGACCCCATGCTATGTCCCAGAACAAAGACTGGTTTATTGGGATGGAGAGACTGGGCGTAGGTTACCAACTCATGGGTATGTTGGACCATGATTTGCCACCCTTTTTTAGGAAGATGTCCCAATGGCCT
Organism: uncultured Candidatus Marinamargulisbacteria bacterium; assembly: GCA_964540745.1. GTDB lineage: Bacteria > Margulisbacteria > Marinamargulisbacteria > JABIPA01 > JABIPA01 > CAZIOF01. Next base: position 12,492 of record CAZIOF010000173.1, on the reverse strand, counting down.
GGCCTTCTTACCATGTCCGGGTAGATTAATACTGAGTACGGTATACCCATGCCTATTGAGATAATGGGCAACATCTCGGTAGCGTTGTGCGTGCTCCATCATGCCATGAATAATAACGAGAGTCCCTTTGGGGCTAGGGTTATCGGTAGTCCAAACAATAGGGGAAATAGAGAGAGTGTCCATATAAGGATATTGTACCCTTTATTTACGATTATTAAACCTAGATAAATGGTTAGAAATAGTTGAAAAATCGGTCACATGAAAGTACATCTCTTTGTAACGAATACATCATTAGGGTCATGGGCTGGACTGAATTGTAACAGACATGGGATGAATCGTGTTTGGTAATGGTTCAGGGGCTATGTATGTTACCCAAACAGGGATGGTAGATGGCGGTAATTTATTAGCGTTAGTGACAATAAACGGATATGTAAAGGCGTCGCTTTTAAGGTGTAATTGGTCCTTAATTAAGGATGATTTACCGCTTATCCAAAAGGAAAGGCTATGGGTTTGATAACCACTTTTTTTGATGTTGAGAAGAAGTGCAGGTAAATCGATAGTATTTATCTCATTACGGGCAATGGTTAATGTTCCATTTTCAACGTTAACAAGCACCCCATCTTGGTATAGCGACTTATCAATCCAATTAAATTGAGATACTGACTTTTTCAGGCCGTGGGCACAAAACGAACAGACAAGACCATGAACGTTAATAATAAGTGCATTGTGGCTAGGCGTGAGGGGATGGGCTGAATCGGGCGTTATTGGCTGGGCGCTGGCGGTATGCTTAGGCTCAGAAAATAAGCATGTCCCCAATTGAAAATAGAGAAAAATGAGTAATAAAAGTATAGGTTTCATAAAGTAAATCTCCTTTTTTTGTTAATAAACAATTCCAATACCAAATTGGAAACCTGAGGTTGGGGCAAGTTGTACCCCATTAAGACGTGTATAGATAGGGATATGATATTGACCTCTAATCATAAGATTATCGCGATATAAGAGTAGTGTAGGCACCGCTTCCCATAATAGGCCACCTGTATTGGCAGCGAATATATCGTTTTGGGTATCCTGATGATGATATCGCCCATTGATACCCAGTAAGACAAAGATCCCCATATTATGAAGGTTGTCATGGTAGGGGTGGAGTCCTAGATCCATATCTATCCCATAGATAGCGCCCTTCTTGAGGCCCGTTGTTTGAGTGGAATGGTGCCAGGTAAAGATATCAATAAGCCCATAAACTAAATAAGACTCTATAGAGCCTGAAAGACTGAGTCCTATGTCATAGGTGCCAGTTCCTAAGGGGAGTGTGTTATGGAGAGCCCCTGTAGGAATCTTTAGACTAGGCGTAATAGATAGGTTGCCTGTTAACCCAGGCTTATTCATATACCATTTATTTAAGAAACCAAGGATTAAATCGCCCAAACCCGAGGTAGATATCTGCTGAGGCTGTCCATCCGTTAGTTGTTGAGCCGATTTAGAGTGATAAGGCAACTTGAAGCTCACGCGATGTTCACGAGTAAAGCTGTAAACACCTTCTATCCAAAGCGTAGACGATTTAGAAAAAAAGGAATATGGGTTTTCTATTTCAGAGGACTGATGATACTGTTTGGTTTTTTCAGTAATCTCATATCGGGTTTGAATACCATATCCGCCATTCCATCGGGGTGCCATATCCATAACCGGCTGATGGGCAAATAAGGGTGTATAAAGACTTGAAATGGCTATAGCAATAAGTAATTTAGTTAATGTCATGTGTATCGATCTCCTGTTACAAAGATATTAAAACGATCTAATAAATCTACCCCAAATAGAGATTCCTAATAGGCGTGTCTATTCGCTCGGGTTAGGAGAGCGGCGGTGCGTGTATATCGTAGGATATTAAGATATAGGGTGGTGGATGAGGTGGCCCTGAATAGGGTCGTAACTGGGATGATGAAGGAGGGGTGGGGGGTGAAATCGTATAACTGTAGATAACAGAAACGAGGGGGGTAATGATCGTTAGAGGATCGTATTTAAAGTAAAACGTTTTCATAATACATGTTGTCTTGGGGGTTGTTTTGGAGGTTTGAGTATCGCAGCCTAAATAAGGCCTGCAACAGGACGTGTTTGTATTGGTTTGTGTAATGAAAGTACTGATAGACTGTTCAAGTCGACCAACAAGACAGATTAAAAAGAGACAAAGAAGGCATCCTGAAATAAAGGGGGTAACCCATGAGTAGATCCTATTTAGTTGTTGGCACATAAGGGTGATTGTACCATAAAAGACCGTTTGGCCAGACAAAAAAATAGAGGTCTCTCAAAAAGGGGAGGAAAGAGACCTCTATCATTTTTAAAAAGGAGCAATCCTTTTATAGTTAATTATCGTAAGCTGTTTTTTTAAATTTCATTTTTTTATTTATTTATTTTTATTTATAATTTTTATCTATAGTAACAAGAAGCAGAAAGCAGGTGGTTAAGTGTTCATAAATGTGGCTGTGCCAAGTTTAGGACACATGAAAGTGGCTGGGATGAAAGGTGGGGGCATGGTGGTCTTTTTCTGAAAGAATAGGTGTCGTCCCTGATAGTATGGGCCATTGGATATTGAGTCTAGGATCATCCCAACGAAGCGACCGTTCAGATGCAGGGTGGTAAGGATGATCACATTTGTAAAGTACGGTGGCCGTTTCACTTAGAACATAAAAGCCATGGGCGCAGTGGTTAGGGATATAGAGTTGGTCATTCCTGTTGCTTGATAGGTGTTGGCCGTGCCATTGTCCGAAGGTGGGGCTGTCTGGTTTAAGATCCACAGCCACGTCATAGATCTCACCTTGAAGAACCCTAATAAGCTTTGCTTGTGCATGGGGACTCTCTTGATAGTGAAGACCTCTAAGGCAGCCCTGTTTAGAGTAACTTTGATTATCTTGGACAAAAAGAGTATCAATACCGATGTCTTGATATTGTTGGTGATGGAAGGCCTGAAAAAAGGAGCCACGATCATCTGTAAACACCTTAGGAATAATAGAGATGACGCCATTGATGCTAGTGGTTTGAGTCGTCAGCATCAGAAGAGCATCTTAATGCCAACGATGGCAAGGAAACCGCCAAAGACACGTCTCAGGACCTGTTCAGGGATATAGATCGCTAATTTTGCACCAAGGTAGCCACCAATAAAGAAGCCAGAAATAATAAAAGCTGTGGTTTTGATGTCTACGTGACCTTGCTTAAAGTAGACCCATGCTGCAAGAAGACCGATAGGAGGAACCATGATGGCCAAGGTCGTTCCTTGGGCCTGATGTTGTGTAAAACCAAAGAGATAGATAAGAGCAGGGATTAAGAGGGCTCCACCACCAAGACCTACAAGTCCACTAAAGATACCTGTGCATAACCCTAATAAAATAAATAGAAGGCCTGGCATAGAAGAATATTAAGGGCCCCTATCTTAGACTGTCAATCCTGAAACATGTTTAGATACTATTCAGAGCGGAACCCATGGGTAAACTACAAAAAAAGTTTGGAGTCTGACTAGAAAGAAATCCCAATGACAAAAAAAATAATTTCATCACTGGGGCCGGGGCACTTATCAAGGGCCTTATTGAATCGCTTCAATGGAGGGCGGTCTTTGGCGGAGATTGTAGATATTCTTTTGATGGATCTTTAACAAAAGATGGTTGCAGATTATCGTGCGAAGGCCCTATTCACCATCCGCCGAGCCTATAACTTAGGCATGGCATGTGGAAAGAAACATATTGATAAGATGCATGAGTTTTCTCAATACAGTAAATGTCATCATTCGGGCGCCTATTTTGAAGCATCTCATCAACAAGAACGGTTAGCTCAAGCTGTGATTAAAAAGACCAAAAAAGACTATTCAAAGGCCATGTCGAAAGTGGCTGTGTCATTAGAACAGTTTGAGTCTGATTTAAGGACTAAAATTCAACGGTTAAGACCTCGTCTTATGACCCAGGGTGAGTCTTGTGTTAAGGCCCTATTAAGTAAGGAAAGAGACATATTAACAGTCTATAATCATCTCTGGTATGAGATAGGTGACTCGTTGAAGATAGGGGTCAATCAAACGGAATGGCTACTAATATCGCCCTTTGAAGATGCTCAGGAATTTAATCCTCAGTTGGCCCGGGCGTTAAGGCCGGCTAAACCCTTAGCAGTCCGATCAAGGGCCAAGGGCCCTGCTTGAAGTACGATTTAATAGCGCTTTTTCATACGTAGTACCCGTTAGGTAAGCCAGGATATAGATCCCTATCGATTTAAGGGATTAAACAGTCAATCCCATCGTAAAGGGCCGTTCTTGAGATTAACTCTAGATATAATAAATTCTATTGATCGAATTAATTATAATAGGGTAGGATTAAGTTGTGATAAATCAATATCACCTTGTTCCAAAAATGATCGACACAATATTCCAATAATAATAAAGTATGACGGGTGGCCATAGAAAAGTGATGAATTTTTATACTAAAGTCTTGCCTGCTGAATCCCGATGGATAACTAGTTTACGGTCAGTTAAAACGCCATCAAAATCACCAAAAGTGAAACGCTTTTCATCAAGTCAGATAAATACCGAGGACTTCTTTCAGACATCTCGCTGCTATGAGTTAAAAAAGGCAGGTAGCTATAGTGCTTATACCATGTCGTCCACTTCACGGCCTTATTCCAGAAGCTATTCCAACGTTAGGTCTGCGCCATCACGGTCCTATTCCAGGAACCGATCCAAATCATCATATGTCACAAACGAGCAGCCCATAAAGAGGCGTTTTTCAGACTTATTACGAACAGCAGGATCTCTCTCCTCACCACGTTATCCCGTCCCACGGTTACCGAGTGGACAGATTGACATGAACAGATTCTGTAAGCCGCCGCGCTGTTATTCAGTGCCTACCTATTACAGTAGGCCACAAAAGGCGTCTTATGAACCATTTCGGTTCTAAAGGTGGTATTTGTGAATAGTGAGGTATCAGGAGAAAGGCCCTCATCAGGTGTCTATCCTGCAAGTGTGAAAAATAAATTTAGAGAAACAGAGCGTGTTTTATTTTAGGGTTAAGAAACCCGTATGCATCACTCCAAGACGGCTCGAAAACAGCCCCCTATAGTGTGCCAAGATGTGCTAGCTATTCCCACTATTGTCATTTGCCATAATGGTACGGCCATCTACGGCCCCACAATAGCGGTCTACTCAAACGGCCATAAAAATCAGGTAGATCATAGTGTGGAAACCAAATAGTGAGCGCCTGTATCACACCAAGTCCCAGGATGTGCTCATTATAGTCGATGCCGACCGTCGCGGCCTCCTTCTTCTATAAACACAATACAACGGGATCACATTGGCGTTCAGAGAACTCGACGTAATTATACTATTCCTAGAGATGAGAAGGGCCGTATTATCGGGGATAAGTTTTATAACGTGCCACGTTGTGCATTATTATCTCGTTAGAATAAGCTGAGTTGAAGAGTGGGTTTTTGTTCGGGGTTGGCCTCTGTTTGCGTTTCAAAATGAGCCAGTAGGTCTTCGGCTTTCTTTATAACGGGTTCAGGAAGGCCTGCCATTTTCGCCACATGGACACCATAACTCTTATCCGCAGGCTCATGGATAAGTGTATAGGTGAAGGCAATGGCTGTGGCCGTTTCCTTGATAGCCATAGAGGCATTTTGAAGAGCCGGTAATACCTTGCTGAGTTCGGTCAGCTCATGGTAGTGGGTGGCAAACAGGGTCCGTGCACCGATATGGTGATGAATATAGTGTGTGATGGCGCCAGCGATACTCATCCCGTCATAGGTGGATGTTCCACGACCGATTTCATCTAAAATAATAAGGCTATAGGGGGTGGCGTTATTTAAAATGGTGGCGGTTTCTAGCATTTCCACCATAAATGTACTTTGGCCTGAATAGAGGTTATCCATGGCACCAATACGCGTAAATAATTTGTCTACTGGCGCGAGTGTACAGCTTTCTGCCGGTACAAAACTTCCCATTTGGGCCATAATAGTGATAAGTGCCACTTGACGCATCAATGTGGATTTTCCGGCCATGTTAGGGCCAGTAATGAGAAGGAATCGGTTCTTGTCTCGTTCCAATTGGATATCATTTGGAATAAAGTGACAGTCTTGTCGCTGTTCTAGGACAGGGTGTCGACCGGCTTTAATATGGAGCGACACATGATCCTTATCAATAAAGCCTGGTCGTGTATAACGATACTTTTGTGCAGCCGTACTGAGCGCTTGTAGGGTATCCAATTCAGCCGTATGGGTAGCACAGACTTTAAGGTTTGGAATATCGACTTCTATGGAGGCAATAAGGGCTTTATAAAGAGATATCTCCAGTTCTTTCTGTTTGTCTTCACCGTTAAGAAGAATCGTCTCTTTTTCTTTGAGTTCGGGTGTAATATAGCGTTCGGCGTTAGTAAGGGTTTGTTTTCGGATATAGTGAGCAGGGACCTTCTCTGATTGGGAGTGTGGGATCTCAAAATAGTAACCAAAGACCTTATTGAATCCGACTTTGAGGGACTTGATCTGGGTGGCGTCACGTTCCACTTGTTCTAGGGACCCGATCCACGATCGAATACTCTTGAACGAGGCCTTTAACGCGTCCAATTCGTGATGATAGCCGTCTTTAAAGAGATGACCATCTCTGATAACGGCCGGAGGTTCATCTAAAAGACTATTTTGAATGGTATTAATCAGTCGTTGATAGGGGCTGCTTGCATCGTGAAATTGATCAAAAAAATGGCTTTTCTCGTTCAGAAGTGGACTATTGAGGTGGGTAAGGATGGCGGGTAGGTCCTGAAGTGCTTGGAGTGAGAGTTTGAGTGCAATGAGATCCCTGGGGTTATGACGTTCAGAAACGATACGGGCCATGAGGCGTTCGATATCATAGACCCTAGCCAGGGTCTCACGGATCTCTTCACGGGATAAGAGGTCTGTTTTTAAGGCTGAAATAGCCTCTAATCGGTGATTGATGGCAGCTGTGTTTGTGAGTGGGGCCTGGATCCAACGACGTAATAATCGGCTCCCAGGTGAGGTTTTGCAGTGGTTAAGAAGGGCAAATAGTGAGCCCTGCGTGTCAGTGGTATGTAAGGTATCTGTGAGTTCCAAGTTTTTTTGTGTAACGGTGTCCATAAAGAGGGTTTCCGAACAGCGATAGGCCTTGAGTGTAGTAAGCTGAGGTAGGGACTGCTTTTGGGTGGTTTTGATGTAGTTAAGAAGCGCAAGTGCGCTTGGATAGGTCGCTTCATAACCTTCGCAGCCGAAGGCTCTTAGGGATTGGATCTGAAAATGCTGACAGAGCTCGGTATGGGCACGTTCAGCGATGGTCATGGTCACAGAGTTGACTAAAACGTCATCAGAAATATCGATTGTTGTATCCTCTGACTGAAGGATTTCTTTGGGGTCGCATTGGGCCATGATGGCCTGACATTCCAGACGGGTTTTGGCAAGAAAAAGCATGAATTCGCCGGTAGAAATATCCACGTAACTGCCAGCATACCCCTGGGTTTTTGGTAGTGACTGAAGCGCCATTAAATAATTATTTTTAGATGCGTCCAGAGTTGTCTGATCCAAGACAGTGCCTGGTGTAACGATTCGGACCACGTCACGTTTTGTAATCCCTGTTGACAGGGCTGGATCTTCAACCTGTTCGCAAATGGCCACTTTGTAGCCTTTTTTAATGAGTTTAGGGAGATAGTTATCGATGGCATGATAGGGAATGCCGCACATGGGGATACGTTGCTCCTCTTTTCCTCGTCCTGTGAGGGTTAATGAAAGCTCTTTTGCGGCAGTGGTGGCATCATCTAGAAACATTTCATAGAAATCACCAAGTCTAAAAAAGAGAATAGCATCCTGATGGTTTCGTTTAATGGCCTTATATTGGCGCAGCATGGGGGTATCGGAAGCGGCGTCCTCGTAACAGTTCATCTAATTGTGACAGGTAATTTTTCGGTGACTAATCGACAAAGACGAGAATGGGCTTTATTCACTTCTTCATCGGAGAGTGAGCGTTCCGTATTTTGGTAGATAAAGCCAATAGCGATACTCTTCTTATCAGTGCCCAGTTTTTCTGATTGAAATAAGTCAAATAAGAAGACCTCTTTAACTGACTTTGGTGTCAGGGTATTGATGGTATCAATAATGGTTTGATAGGGAAGATCGGCAGGCGCTAAAAGGGCAATATCGCGGCGAACAGTAGGTTGGTTGGAGTAATGCTTAAACACAGTCTTTGGTGCAGGAAATGTGCTCAATAGAGTAAGGTTAAGAGAGGCAATCCACACATCTTGTTCAAGAGACAGTGATTTATAGATCGCGGGATGTAGTTGGCCCAGCTCACCAATACATGTGTTGTTAACAAAAATATGAAGCCCTTTTAAAGGATGAAGATAGGGTTTTGTGGTGGTGTCGAAGCGGACTTGCTGCATACCTAAGGATCGTAACAGTGTTGTAATAAGATTCTTTAGGGCACTGATATCAGATACCGAGCCTGAGAAGTCTTGGGTATAGGCATGATCAGAACGATTCCCAGATAGGGCGAGACAGCAATGTGTTTCTTCTTTATGGGGTGGGGGATCGTGCTTGAAAAAGATTTTGCCAATCTCAAAGAACCGTAGCTGACGTTGTTGGCGTTTAGCGTTATGAGCGATTGTGTTGAGCATGGAAGGTAAGAGATGGGGCCTCATGATAGCCTCTTGGCTAGAAATAGGGTTCTGGATCCTCACATGGGGGGGCGCGGACGCTTTAAGAACCGCTAAATCAGTGTCACCGATCATGGGAAAAGACAGGCATTGGGTGAGCCCTTGTTGGGTTAGGGATTGGAGGCATTGGGCTTTAATAGATTCAAATCGGCTTGTTTGATCAACGACCACGGATTCTGTGGGGAGTGTGGTCGCGATACTATCGTAGCCAATAATACGACCAATTTCTTCGGCAAGACATGGCCATTCGGTGCAATCTTCTTGTCGCCAGGAGGGGACTTCTATCGTATCGTTGTGACAGATAAACCCTAACTGTTCAAGCGTGGTAGACATGGTTTTTTTAGTAAGTTTGGTACCTAAAAGACGATTAATACGTTCCCATTCAAAGGGGATTTGGGTGGCCTTAAAGAGCGAATGGGTATCCTCTTTCACGATAACAGGATCCCCAACCACCGTCCCGCCGGCCAATTCTTGGATGAGGTGAGCAGCGCGCTGAGAGCCTAATAGGACACCATTACTATCCACGCCCTTTTCAAATCGGATAGAACTTTCACTACGAAGGGCATAGGCTGTTGCACAACGTCTCACTTGGGTAGGGTGAAAATAGGCTGATTCAAGAAAGATATCCTGAGTATTGTCGGAGACACCACTATTGTCACATCCCATGACGCCTGCTAGAGCAAGGGGGCGTTCTGTATCGCTAATGAGGAGGGTGCTCGTTTGTGCCTGTCTGTTCACTTCGTCTAAGGTCGTGAACGGTTCATCTTGAGTCCCTTTCCTCACAATGAGTTCTTGACCCTTGATCTGATGACTATCGAAGGCGTGAAGTGGTTGTCCCACTTCCAGTAGGACGTAATTCGTAATATCAATAATAAGGCCTAGAGGTCGAATATCGGCCAGTTGGAGGCGACGTTGCATCCAAAGCGGTGTTTGTGCGTGAGTAATGCCCGTAATAAGTTGTCCTGTATAGAGAGGGCATGCGGCAGCGTCGTCGACACGGACCGTGATGGTGCTGGTGCCGGCCGCGGTTTTACAGGTGGTAGGAGGTAATTTAAGCGGTGTGTTTAGCAGGGTGGCCACTTCGCGTGCAACACCGATCATGCTTTGTGTATCGCCTCGGTTGGGGAGTACAGCCACGTCAAGAACGGTATCTTTTAAATTGGCATAGGTGACGAAATCCTCTCCGAGGGGTGTTTCTGGCGATAATATCCAGATGCCGGCGGCTTCGTCTGCGACACCTAGTTCTTGTTCCGAACAGAGCATGCCGTAGGAATCCACACCACGTAACTTGGTGGCTTTGAGTGTCATGCCATTAGCCAGTGTAGAGCCGGGCAATGCGACGGGCACAATATCGCCCACGTTAACATTTCGGGCACCCGTCACAATTTGGTGATCGGTTTTGCCATCATGGATAGTGGTAATGACTAATTTATCAGCATTGGGATGGGGATTAATCGCGTTAATTTGTCCTGTGATAATCCCATTCAGAGAATGTCCTACGTGGATAAGACTTTCAATTTCCAGGCCTGCTAGGCTCAAGCGATCCGCTAGCTCTTGAGCAGAGCAATCAATATCAACATAATCACGTAACCAATTTAGAGAAACTTTCATGTGAACTGCCTCAAGAATCTAGAGTCATTTTCGTAAAAGAGCCGAATGTCAGGAATATTGTACATGAGCATGGCGATGCGTTCGATACCTAATCCAAAGGCAAATCCGGTATAGGTGTCAGGGTCCACATTGACGGCGCGAAGGACATTTCGATGAACCATACCAGCACCTAAGATTTCTACCCAACCGGTCTGTTTACAGACGCTACACCCTTTAGCGTTACAATTCACGCATTGAACGTCCACCTCTGTGGAAGGTTCGGTGAAAGGAAAGAAGCTTGGTCGGAAACGAACCTTTTTGTGTTTGCCAAAGACGGATTGAAGAAAGAACTCTAAGGTTCCTTTAAGATCTGAAAAGGAGACCTGTTTATCCACGTAGAGTCCTTCAATTTGATGAAAGACTGGAGAATGGCTCACATCGGCATCGAAACGATAGCCTTGGCCAGGAACAATAAATTTAACGGGCGACTTGGTGTTTTCAAGGGTTCTGATCTGGACAGGTGATGTATGTGTACGAAGGACATGGCCATCGGTGAGGTAAAAGGTATCGTGCATGTCCCGTGCAGGATGATCCGCAGGAATATTTAAGGCCTCAAAGTTATAATGATCGGTCTCAATATCAGGTCCTTCTTTAACTGAAAAACCAAGTCGCTTAAAAATATCAACTGATAGCGTTAACACATGTTGGAGAGGATGTGCGCTTCCTAAGCGACGGCCCTGCTCAGGGAGCGACGTATCTATAGTGTCTTGTTGGAGCTGATGGTTCCACTCTTTTTCTTGGAGTTCCTGTCGCTTAATCTCTATTTTAGAGGAAATATGTTCCTTCAGGGAATTAACAAGTTTACCGATACTGGGTCGTTCTTCTGGTGGAAGAGATTTAAGACCTTTAAGGAGATCCGTGAGTTGACCTTTTTTTCCTAAAACCTGTATTTTAACATCGTCAAGCTCTTGAACAGATTCAGATTCTGAAATCGCGGAGATGGTTTTATCTTGTAATGCGACTAACTGGGTTTTCATGATCCCTGAATTCCTTATATTAAAGAAGTATTGTAGTAACGGCGTTTCATCATACACAAGTTTAATCAGCTCTTCAAGATTTTACCCAATCGATGAGGTTGAAATAGAGGTGAAAGGAACTTGTCAACAAATCAGTGAACGTAGCGACTGGTGTCGAAGGGTATCTAAACGATTAATGTTAATTATTAGATATTTAGTTAAGTTGGGTTTGTGGAGAGTGTAGGATACCTTGTTCTAGTCGACCTGCGCCTTCGACTATAGAGGAAAAGTAGGATTTCTGTATTAAAAAATAACATATAAAAGGCAGTTTATATAATATAAAAAACCCATTATTACTGGATAAACTTTGGGTGAAAAATGAGTAAATTTGCAAGAATTGCTGTTCAAAACAGTAAGATTAAAATAACGATTAAGTAAGATAAATTGGGGGTTGAATAAAAAATAAAAAGAAAATATAATAGAAATCAAATAGGGTGGGAAATTGTCAGATTAAAGTAACGTTAATTCGATAGGGCTATAAAATTGAAATTTAACGGATTTTAGTACGACAATTAAATATATTTAAATGCTTAACATATTTACTTTGTATATCACTGTAACAGGATGTGGTTTACCAAGTATTATTGTTCAAGTAAAAATCAAGGAGGCAATTATTATGGAAGCAGCACCAGTTTCATTACAATTAAGAGTTCAAGGAACTGCAACCCCAGTACAGTTTAATCGTGAGGTATTAAGTGAAGCAAAAACTAGGGTAGCAGCAGAATCACTAACATCAATAGATGTTACAGGGGTGGATGGCCAGGAATATACCTTTCCAGCTGCAGTTATTAATAACGAAGCACTAGCCACTGCTATCGGAGATTCTTCTCAGGCAGTAGATCTTTCTAGTTTACCTGAAGTTACACCGTAGTTTAGCGTTTAAGACATACAAAAAGCCTGTTCAGTTGAACAGGCTTTTTTTTTAATAATCGATCCAAAAAAAGGACTAAGTTATGGGTAAACGTACACTGTTCCCTTTAATCGACAAGAAGCGTCTCTCACCAGAGCTATGTAATCTATTGACTGATAAGGTTCTCCTATCTCAGTATAGTACGCTTCAAAAATATAGCAAGACCCAAGGGGTTGATGTAGATTTTAAACAACTCAAAAAGGTGTGTTATGCTATTGAAAAGAAATTATCTGATCAGTTT